>CAVKTV010000095.1:0-7685 GCA_963659075.1 Lachnospiraceae bacterium
GCATTAGACAAGAGACATTACGTTTCTTTAACAGATAAAGAACATAAAGTGTCTAAAAAAGATCTAAAGATTACGATTACTAGAAATAAAGATACACGTCAACTCATCATTGAAGATACTGGTATTGGTATGACAAATGAAGAGCTCGAAAAGAATCTTGGTACTATCGCAAAGAGTGGTTCTGCAGAATTCCGTGAACAGTTTGAAAAAGCAAAGAAAGATACAGACATTATTGGTCAATTTGGTGTAGGTTTCTATAGTGCATTCATGGTCGCAAAAAGAATTCTTGTGGAAACAAAATCTATCAATTCTGATAAGGCATATAGTTGGTCTTCATCTGGTGAAGATGGTTATGTCATCTCTGAAATTGATAAACCTGAATACGGCACAAGAATCACATTAGATTTAAAAGATGATACAGATGACATTAACTATTCTGAATATCTAGAAGAATGGAAAATTAAAGAACTCATTAAGAAATACAGTAACTATGTTCGTTATCCAATTGAAATGGAATGTACAAAACACATTCCAGATCCAACAGATGAAAACAAAACAATCGATACACAAGAAGTAGAAACATTGAATTCCATGGTTCCTCTTTGGAAAAAACAAAAATCTAAGATTTCTACAGAAGATTACAATGAATTCTATAAATCTAAATTCAATGATTGGGAAGACCCACAAAAAGTCATTCACTACTCTGTAGAAGGAAATATCTCTTATACTGCATTGTTATATATCCCTTCTAAAGCTCCATTCAACTTCTACTATACAGATTATGAACCAGGTCTAGAGCTTTACTGTAAGAATGTATTTATCATGGATAAAGTCAAAGATTTGATTCCATCTTATTTCAGATTCGTAAAAGGACTTGTAGATAGTGATGATCTCAACCTCAACATTTCTCGTGAAATCCTTCAACAAGACCGTCAAGTAAAGATGATGGCTAAATCTATTGAAACAAAGATTTCTTCCGCATTAAAAGAAATGTTAGAAAAAGACCGTGAGGGATACGAAAAATTCTTTGAGAATTTTGGCTTAAATTTAAAAGCTGGTATCTTCTCAGACTATGGAATGAATAAAGATAAATTACAAGACTTCATGATTTTCAGAAGTTCTAAAGAAGGAAAATACGTTACATTGAAAGAATATGTAGATCGTATGGACAAAGATCAAAAAGCTATCTATTACGCAGTAGGTAAAACAATTGATGATATCCAAAATCTACCAGCAATGGGTAAATTAAAAGAAAAAGGTTATGAAGTACTATACTTCTTAGATGAAAGAGATGAATTCGTAGCCTCTTCTATTATGAACTATGCTGATAAACCATTCCAATCTGTAAATAAAGGTGATCTTGATCTAGAAAATGATGAAGAAAAGAAAGCTAGAGAAGAAAAGGCTGAACAAAACAAAGATCTCTTAACAACAATGAAAGATTCTCTTGGAGAAAAAGTAAAAGAAGTTCGTTTATCTTCAAGATTAACAGATGAAGCAGCGTGTGTTGTTGCAGATGAAGGTATGTCATTAGAAATGGAGAAGTACCTTGCTTCTGATCCTATGGCAAAAGGCCAAGGCATGAAAGCAGTCAAGATCTTAGAACTCAATCCAGATCATCCACTCTTTGAAAAACTTCAAAAGTTAGAAAAAGAAGATCCAGATACGCTCAAGAAGTATACTTCCGTTCTATTTGATCAATCATTGTTAGCACAAGGATTAACAATTGATAATCCAAAAGAATACGCTAAAAACATCACAGATTTAATGATGAAGTAACAAGAAAAGGTGAATTACATTTGTAAGACACCTTTTTTTCATTTCTTTTTAAATTGTATTTGTGAAAAGATAATTGCACCAAATACAAGAATACAACCAAATAATTCTCTCATACTTAATTCTTCATGTAATAAGATTGTGCCAGCTAATGCCGCAAACACAGATTCTAATGATAAGATCATTCCCGCAATCGAAAGATCAGCACCTTTTTGTCCTACGATTTGTAATGTATAACCAGCTCCACTTGATAAGATACCTGCATATAAAATAGGAACTGCAGCTTCAATAATATTGGTTAGATTTGGTTTTTCAAATACAAACATTGGTATCAAACAAATAAAACCTACTGTTAGAAATTGAATACAGCTTAATTTAATGCCATCTATTTCCTTTACAAAATGATCTACAATCAAAATATGAAACGCAAACATCAACGCACAAATCAAAACTAATACATCACCATACGCAATTGAGAAATTTTCATTCATACAAAGAAAATACATTCCAATGATTGAAATACCTACCGCAACATACACATTCCATTTTGATTTCTTTCCTAAAAACAAAGATAGAATTGGAACGATAACTGTATAAAGTGCTGTTAAAAATCCTGCTTTTCCAACTGTTGTATAAATAATACCTGTTTGTTGAAACATAGAAGCAACTGCTAAGGCAATTCCACAACAGATTCCACCAATCCACATTTCTTTTTTGTTTGTTGTTTTATTTTCACTTCCAGTTATTTTATTGAGAAGTGGCATCAGAATATATAAAGTAGCAGCTGCGATAAAATTACGGATACAAGTAAAGGTCCATGGTCCTATATGATCCATACTAACGCTTTGCGCCACAAAGGCAATCCCCCATATAAACGCTGCCAAAGCTAACAAAAGATTAGATTTCATCTTACTCATTTTCTTCGCTCTCCTTCGCAACATATCCATGATCAAATGTAATATGTATATGTGCTTGATAGTCTTCATTCTGAAAGGCTTGATTCATTGCATCTAATATTTGTTCTTTTGTATAAGAACAAGAAAATGGAACAACAACATCAAAGAATAAATTTAAATGTTCTTTTCCAGGAACAATTCTTAAATCATGCATACTACAATCATGGTCAATTCCTTTTAATGTATGTAATATGATTTTCTTACACGCAAGAGAACGTGGTGTATCTTTTTCTAATGGATCCATATGCAGTGTCATCTGCACATGATATTTCTCTAATATATTTCGTTCTGCTTCATCTACGATTTCATGTGCTTTCATAAAATCCATATCAGAATCCATTTCACAATGTGCACTTCCATAATGTGTATTAGGTCCATAGTCATGAATCATCAAATCATGTACACCTTTGATGTCTGGATGACTTAATAATTCTTGTTCGATTTCTTTGGCTACACTTGCCACAATTGGATTTCCTAAAATCGCTCCAATGATTTCTTTTGCCATACCATAAGCAGAATAGAATAAAAATAAAGATAGTAATACACCCGCAATTCCATCAAATGGAATACTAGGATACGCACAAGATAATACCATCGCAATGATAGATAATAATGTTGTGAACACATCATTTTTTGCATCTTGTGCAGCAGTTTTCATTGCTAAATTATTCAATCGATTCCCAAGTTTTTTATTAAAGAAAGACATCCATATCTTCACTAAGATTGATGATAATAACAATAAAAATAATACATTATTAAAAACAATTACATTTGGATGAATGATTTTCAATACACTTTCTTTGAATAGCTCAAATATAACAACAAAAATAATAATACAAGAGATAAAAGAAACCAAATATTCCATTCTTCCATGTCCATAAGGATGTTCTTCATCTGCAGGTTTATTTGCCACCTTATAACCTACTAAAGTAATCAAGCAAGTTAAACTATCTGATAAGTTATTAAATCCATCCGAAATAATACTAACAGAATGAATCATCATCCCTGATACAACTTTAATCACACATAAGAAAACATTACAGAATATTCCAACAATCGTTGTCATCAATCCATATGCAAATCTTACTTTTTCATCATGAATATTCTCATAATCATGAACAAATGTACGTACTAACCAATCTGTCATGGTTAATATTTTACAACAGTCAAATTCTCTTTTCTATGATTTAAACGATGAATATAGGAACACTGTCTAACAAAATACAAAATATTGCTTGGTAAAAATATCGCAATCACAATATAAACCGTATTGATAGTTCCAAATCTTTGATATGGCATTATTAAAGATCCCATAAAGAATACAATTCCAACAACACTTAACAATCTCATCCCATATTTTTTTGCCTTATATCCTGCATGATTCCAAGTAAAGGCAACAATCAAAGAAGCCAATGATAAAAAATAAATAGAAGGATAAAAATATGTTAAACGACTCATTTCTCCAAATAAAAGTTCCACAAAAGATAACACTACAATTTTGATCCAATCTTTTTTTAATACATGTTGACTCAACGAATATTGAGAGAAAAGAATCGCTAGCATTCCTAATACCATTCCAACCTTTTCTCTTCCATTTAAACTACATACAAATCCCGCAATCACAAATGTATGATTCAATAAAAACGCATCACTTTTTTTCATATACTGTTCCTCCAGTACATGTATTTTATATTTTTGTACTAGTTTTACTGTACCAAAAAAGGTACAATAAAGAAAAAAGTGAGAAAAAATATGGAAACTGCTAAACAATATGAAACAATGATTGCGTTATATACTCTATTAACAAAACAAACAGATGAAGAGCACCCAATTTCTACACCTGTTTTAATCGCAGAACTACAATCGCAAGGTATCGACGTTCACCGTAGAATGGTCTATCAAAGTTTAGAAGCTCTAAAAAAGATTGGTCTAGATATCCATCATGTACGTGTTGGAAAATCACACGGCTATTATTTAGAACATTCTTTCTCAAACAGTGAAGCTTTAGTACTCATAGAACATATTTCTTCTTCCCCTGCTTTCTCTCAAAACGAAAGTAATCATCTCATCGAAAAAATCAAATCTTATTTAAGTATTCATCAAAGAAATCTATTACCTGCATGTTACGTATCACCAGCGAAAACCGATAATGATGATTTCCTTAAAAACATTGAAATTTTATTACCTGCGATTTCTTCTTGTTATGCGGTAGAATTTCAATACTATGATTTAACATTTGATAAAAAAAGAAGATATCGAAAAAATAGAAAAATCTATCATTTAACACCTTACGCAATTGTAAGCAATAATGCGAAATACTATTGTGTATTCTATGATCATCATCATGAATCATTCACAAATTATCGATTAGATAAAATGGATCAACTTCATATTACAGATGATCAAGACAAACCCGTTCCATTTTCTATTGAAGATCATATGCGAACAAGTATGAACATGTATCATGGAAATGCTTCTACAATTACTTTACAAATTGATTCTTCTATTGAAAATAAAGTATTCGAAGAATTTGGTGATCAAAATTTCATTCTTAGAAAAGGATCAACAGAACAGAAAAAAATCATCAGCATCAAAACAACGATTACACCAACACTAACGAGTTGGTTAGTATTATACTATAAACAAATAAAAGTGATTGAACCACAAAGTCTGATTGATGAAATGGTTACTATCGCAAACTATTTAAAAGAAACATATGGAGAGTAATATGGCACAACAAGATAAAATACAACAACTACAAGATATCATTGATGCATCTAAACACATCGTATTCTTTACTGGTGCTGGTGTATCTACAGATAGTGGTATTCCAGACTTCAGAAGCCAAGATGGTCTTTATCATCAAAAGTATGCATTACCACCAGAAGAAATCATTTCTCATCACTATTTTGAAGAAAATCCAGAAGAATTCTTCCGTTTCTACAAAGATAAGATGTTACATCTAGAAGCAAAACCAAATAGTGTGCATCAATTCATTGCGGAATGTGAAAAAAAAGGAAAAAGCTTAGGTGTTGTAACACAAAACATTGACGGATTACATCAAGCTGCAGGAAGTAAAAAAGTATATGAAATTCATGGATCAGTATTAAGAAATTATTGTGAGAAATGCAATCATTATTATCCTGTTGAATATGTACAAAATAGTAATGGTGTCCCTAGATGTAGTTGTGGTGGAATCATTAAACCAGATGTTGTGCTATATGAAGAAGGACTAAGTGAATCTGTTTTATCTGGAGCAATTGCGGCAATTCAATCTGCAGATACAATGATTGTTTTAGGCACAAGTTTAGTTGTTTATCCAGCTGCTGGATTACTACGTTATTTCTATGGGAAAAATTTAATATTAATCAATCGTGATCAAACTCCATATGATAGTTCTGTGGATCTTGTTATTCATGATGAATTTAAGAATATCTTTTCTCAACTTCATGTATAAGCAAAACAAATTAATACAATCAAATATTCAAATTGTTTATAACATACGATTCATTAAACTAATAAATAGAAATATTTAGGAGGTACTTATGAATCGTATGTTTTCAAATACAGATTTAAGAAAAATGATTGTTCCATTATTATTTGAACAATTATTGATTCTTGTTGTAGGAATGGCTGATACATTTATGGTATCGCACGCTGGAGAAGATGCAGTATCTGGTGTATCTTTAGTCAATAACTTTAATACAATATTTATTTATATTTTTACTGCACTCGCTGCAGGTGGAGCAGTTATCATTTCTCAATACTTAGGGAAAAATGATTCAGATAACGCAAACAAAGCAGCTTCACAACTATTAACATTCTCTACATTAGTATCCATTGGAATCTTATTCATTGTCATTCTATTTAAAACACAAATGCTTTCACTGATCTTTGGAAAAGTTGATAAAGCAGTTATGGATGCTTGTTTAACTTACTTAACGATTACAGCGTTATCTTATCCTGCATTAGCGATTTATAATGCTGGTGCATCTGCTTTCCGTTCTATTGGTAAAACAAAAGTCACGATGTATGTTTCTCTCATTTCAAACTCGATCAATGTTGTTGGCAACTATATTGGAGTATTTATTTTAAAGATTGGTGTAGCGGGTGTTGCTTGGCCTACATTCTTATCTTACGTATTTTCAGCATGTATCATTACATGGTTATGTTGTAAAAAAGGAAATGAAGTACATTATCGTATCAAAGATATCTTTACATTGGATACAAAACTCATCCAAAGTATTATGCATATTGCAATTCCTAATTCATTAGAAGGCGCAGTATTCCAAATTGTTAAAGTAGCTTTATCCTCGATTGTCGCTTTATTTGGAACATATCAAATTGCCGCAAATGGTGTAGCACAATCTATTTGGTCACTTGCCGCATTAGCTGGACAAGCAATGAATCCTGTTTATATTACAGTCATTGGACAAACAATGGGTGCGAATAAAGTTGATGAAGCAGAATATTATTTCTCTCATCTCACAAAGATCACAATGTCAATTTCAACCATATGGTGTGCTATCACACTAGCTGCATCACCACTTCTGTTAACTTTTACTGGTATTTCTCAAGAGGCCAAATCTCTAACATTCATATTAGTTTTGATTCATAACATATTTTGTGCTTTTGTTTCACCATTCAACTGTATCGGTAGTGGATTAAGAGCTACAGGTGATGTGAAATATACGATGTATGTTTCTATATTCGCAACAATTTGTGTAAGATTAGTATTCTCTTATATTCTTGCGTATTTATTTCAACTTGGCGTGATTGGTATCGCTCTAGCAATGTGTATGGATTGGTGTACACGAGCAGTACTATTTATCATTCGTATCAAGAATCAAAAATGGAAACAATTCAAACTTATTTAAAAAGTAGTCAATTGACTACTTTCAGTCTGTTGACAAAGTAGCATAAGCTAAAAAAAGAAAATAATGTATAATAAAT
>CAVKTV010000096.1:0-7514 GCA_963659075.1 Lachnospiraceae bacterium
ATTATCCAGGATTGGAGATATTTTTTACAGACGGTTATTATTTGACGCTTACAAAATAACAGCAGATTGACGCCAAAAACAATACCGGTGTCATTATATAAATAATTTTCCTTCTATTATTTTTTGTCTTAACTAATTGATATGGCATAGCATATTCTAATGAAAGCATATGCTCTAATACCTTTCTATCTTCATCTGTCATAATAGACTTTATAATCATTTTTATTCCATCCTTACCTTAAATACATTGAGAGATTCCTACTCAAAAAGGAATCCTTCAATCATTAATTATACTCCTACAAAGCCTGCAAAGAAGATGTCCCAACAGTGAATGCTTCTCACACCTTCTGCTTGGTTAGCTGCTATTGCTACACCACAATAAAATTCATTATTCATATTAATCACCTCTAAAAATAAACTACATTAGATTTTCATACTTTTGAAATTCATAAATTATTGAATATTCGTTATCTTTGTAGAGCATTTAAAAAGGCGAAGATTTACTCACCCTCGCCTCTTTATCTTATTGTTCGGCTTTTCTTCTTTGAAGTAGAACTATCATTCCTATCATTGATAGAAGTACTAATCCACCATACAATGCGATATTTGTTTGGTCACTTGTATCTGTAGATTTCTTTGTTGTCTTTTCTTCTATCTTTGTATCTTTATACGCTAATGCATATGCACTGAACTTATCTGTTTCAAAAATCTATGCGTGCTGAAAAATAACTGTGGAGTTAATCTTGTTACCTATAAGCGTGCTACGTGCGTGCTGAAATCCACTTTTACGACAAACCAAAAAAATAGAAAAACCACCCAAAAGTCCTTGAATAAAGGCTTTGAGTGGTCTTGAGTCTCTTTGCGTAGTAACCAAAAGTTGGTTCTGATTAACGTTTTGAGAACTGTGGTGCTCTTCTTGCACCCTTTAAACCGTACTTCTTTCTTTCCTTCATACGAGAATCACGTGTGAGGAATCCAGCTTTCTTAAGTACAGGTCTGTAATCAGCACTTGCTTCTAATAAAGCACGAGCGATACCATGTCTCATTGCACCAGCTTGGCCTGTATAGCCACCACCGTATACGTTGATCTTGATATCAAACTGATCTTTTGTTTCTGTCAATACTAATGGAGCATTAACTTCCATACGAAGAGTAGCCTGTGGAAGGTATTCTTCTAAAGTACGACCATTAACTGTGATGTTACCTGTTCCCGGAGTCATAAAAACACGGGCAACAGACTTCTTTCTACGTCCTGTTCCGGCGTAGCTAACTGTCTTCTTCTTTGTTGGCATTGTCTCTATTTCCTCCTTACTTTACCTTTAGCTCAACTGGCTTTTGAGCTGTGTGTGGATGTTCAGGTCCTTCATAAACAAATACATGTTTACGTTGAACATCACCTAGCTTAGTATGAGGAAGCATACCCTTGATAGCTTTTTCAACCCATTCAACTGTATACTGTTCACGCATAACCTTTGTAGATCTTACACGTAGACCATTTGGCCATTGAGAATGTGAGAAGTAAAACTTCTTGAAATCCTGATCACCAGTGATCTTAACCTTGTCAGCATTGATAACGATAACATAGTCACCGCAGTCAACGTTAGGTGTGTAAGTTGGCTTGTTCTTACCTCTTAATACTGTAGCTACTTTTGTTGCAAGACGTCCAAGTGTAGCATCTGTAGCATCTACTACGTACCATGTACGGACAACTTCGCTTGGCTTTAACATCGTTGTTTGACGCATAATATTCTTTTTCTCCTTTACTGAAAATGTAACTTTACCGGGGCTACATTTTTGGCATGGAGTGCCACGTTTAAGTCTAGTAGTTTAGCCCAATAAAGTCAATCTTTTTTTGTTCTATTTTAGATAATTTTTTGAATTATCATATTGTTGAATCAGATAAGAATCAATATTTTTTTCATGAAGTTTATTTATGATTTGATCATGTACTTCTGAAATATATTTTTCATCATCCTTGTCATATAAATAAATCATTGCTTGATTATCTTTCAAGATAAGACAACCTTTCATTTCTTGATTATTTCTTGTACAAATTGCATATGCACATGGATATATATTCTTTTGAATTCTTTCTTCAATATCTAGAATGTTCCATTCTTTACAAGGTAGTTTATCTCCTTTTAAGAATTCTCTGATTTGAATATTCTCATTTAACGCAATCATTTCAAAATAATCTACATGTTCTAAAGTAAGTCCACATGCTGGAGCGTTATGTCTTTTAACAGTTCTGCTTTTTTCTTCCAACATTTGTTTTACTTCTTCAATTGTTTTCTTTCCTCTACCAACATCAATAATAGATGCAACCATCATTCTGACTTGATATCTAAGAAATCCTTTCCCAATAAATGTTATTGAAATCATATCATCTGTTTTATTACATTCTACTTGATAAATAGAACGTACTTGAATTGGATATTCTTCTAAAGAAGAAGAATTAAAGGATGTAAAATCATGTGTTCCTTCAAATACATGAATACATTCTTTCATCTTTTCATAATCTAATGGAACAGAATATTGATATGCATGATCTTTTGTAAATACATCATACATTCCATTATTGATTCGATATGTATATTTTTTATAACGAACGTTATATCTAGAATGAAAGATATCATCTTTTTGTTCTACATTTAAGATATGAATATCATCTGGTAAGTATGCATTGATTGCACCCATCCATTTTCTAGGATCCATGACTCTATCTGTATCAAACATAAACACTTGTTCTTTCGCACTGACACCAGCATCTGTTCTTCCAGAAGCAGTGATTGAAATATGCTTTTGTGTAATATGTTCGATTGCTTCTTCTATCTTTTCTTGAATCGATGTTCCCTTTGTTTGAGATTGCCATCCTTCATAATGATTTCCTACATAAGAAACCGTACATTTGTATCTCATGCAAACCACGCTATCCAAATAATAACGCCCATCAAAACAAAGCACAACGCAATTAAGATCCAATCTTTCATCGTCATCTGCAATTGCTTATAACGTGTTCTAGGTTCTCCTGGAGCGTATCCTCTAGCTTCCATCGCATTTGCGAGATCTTCTGCTCTTTGGAACGCTGATACAAATAAAGGAACGATCAAAGATAAGATTGCCATGATTCTCTCAGATAACTTTCCTTCTTTCATATCTACACCACGAGATTCCTGTGCTTTCATGATTCTTGCGGTCTCATCAATTAAATCAGGGATAAAACGTAACGCAATTGAAATCAACATCGCAATTTCATGAGAAGGTAAACCAATCTTTTGAAATGGACTTAATAGATCTTCAATTCCCAATGTCATCTCTAATGGTTTTGTTGTAGCTGTTAAACAAGTCGTGATCATGATCATCAACAATAAACGAACCGCAATATATAATGTTTGAAATATTGCATCTGAATATAAAGACCAGCCACCAATTGTTAGAATCACATCACCAGTTTTCAATACCAACGCATTAATCACTAGTAGAAAAAACAACATAAACAACATTGGTTTCATTGCTTTCCAAATAAAAGAAACGGAAAGTTTCGCTAATATGATTGCGATTGACGCACACGCAAATATAATTGCGTAGCCTAACCATCCAGCAGGAAAGAAAATCGTAATCAAGACTAATAACATAGCCATGATCTTCGCTCTAGGATCTAAACGATGAATTACAGAATCCAAAGGAATATATCTACCAAGTGTAAAGTTACCCATATTACTTGACCTCCTTTGCGATATAATCTGCAAGTTCATCTATATTTGTCACTGATTCTGGAACAGAAAAACCATTGTTATTCAACATCTCTTTCATCCTAACAATATATGGAGGCAAGATATTCAATTCTCTACATTTTTTTGGATCAGAGAAGAATTCTTTCACAGTGCTCTTTAATTTTACTGTTCCTTTTTCCATCACAACGACATCATCACAATATGTATAAACATTTTCCATATCATGTGTGACCATTAATACTGTTTTATGCATTTCTTTATTTAATTTAGAAAATAAAGCCATCATCATCGCAGTACCAGCAGGATCTAATCCAGCAGTAGGTTCATCCAAAACCAAGATTTCAGGATCCATTGCGAGAATCCCCGCTATCGCAGCTCTTCTTTTTTGTCCACCAGACATCTCTAAAGGGCTTTTCTCATAATAATGTTCACCCAATCCAACAAGATTCAAAGCTTCTTTTGCTTTTTGAATTGCTTCTTCTTCACTACAACCAAAGTTCTTTGGGCCAAATGCTACATCTTTCAAAACTGTTTCTTCAAACAATTGATATTCAGGGAATTGAAACACAAGACCAACTCTTCCTCTTAAAGATTTTAGATTTTTTGGTTTTTCGTCTGCTTTGATTTCTCTATCTAATATATGAACTGTACCTTCATCTGGAAGTAATAATGCATTTAAATGTTGTACTAATGTACTCTTTCCTGAACCAGTTTGTCCAATGATAGCAGTCATCTTTCCTTCTTGGATTTCAAGATCAATTCCTTTTAACGCAGTCGATTTATATGGAGTTCCAGCACTATATGTATGTGTTACATTTTCGAATGTAATTGGCATAATTCATCCACCATCCCTTCCATATTTAGATGACGTTGTACTGTAACGCCTCTTTTTTGTAATGCATTTTTTAATTTCAAAGAAAAAGGAATATCCAATTTCATTTCTTTTAATCTCTGTTCGTGTTTGAAAATTTCATCTGGTGTACCTGTTAAAGCTACTTTTCCATCTTCCAATGCAATGACATAATCAGAAGAAGCTACTTCATCAATATCATGTGTAATGGATAAAATCGTTAATGAACTATCTTTATGCAACTGCATGATCACTTTCTTGATTTCATCTTTTCCATCTGGATCCAACATACTTGTAGCTTCATCAAAAATTAAGATCTTTGGTTTCATTGCGAGTACGCCCGCAATCGCAACTCTTTGTTTTTGACCACCACTCAAATGTGTTGGTTCTTTTTCCAAATGATCGTCCATCTTAACAAGTCCCGCATTTTTTAGAATGATATCATCCATCAATGATGGATCCACACAATGATTCTCTAATCCAAAGGCAATATCATCTCTAACAGTCGCACCAATAAATTGATTATCAGGATTTTGAAAAACAATTCCAATTCTAGAACGAATTTGATTTAAATTTTCTACATTCAATTCAATCCCATCTATCATTACAGTTCCACTTTGTTTTTCTAATAGACCCATAATCAATTTCGCAATCGTTGATTTACCACTTCCATTATGACCAACAATCGTTGTATAACTTCCTTCTTCAACAGAAAAAGAGACGTTTTTAATCGTCTGTCTTTCTTCTACATATGAATAATTTAAATCTTTCACTTCAAGAATTGCCATAATTGCCTCATTGATTTAAATTCACTAAAATCTCTACTAAACTTCTAACTCTTTGACACTTTGTATTACGATATTGTCTTTTACGATCCAACAATACCGCATTGATACCTGCTTCACTTGCTTCCACAACATTTGTTTCTAAATCACTTGATACATACATCACTTCACTATTTTCATAAGATGTTATATCTTTTGCCTTAGAAAAGAATTGTGGAGAAGGTTTACTTACTTTATAATTTTCTGCACTTAGAATTCCATAAGGATGTAAGTTATTTCTACGTACAACTACATGAATATAATCTTCAGAATGATTTGTAAGAATATATACAGGTAATGGACACTTCATAAAGAATTCTTTTACATCCGGATAAATTGGAGAATACATCCAAAAGTTTTTTAATAAAGTATGCATTTGTTTACGATCTTTTTTCAAATTGTATTTTTCAATTGCAGTTGTGATGATCTTATCTTCCATTTCATCCATTGTCATGAAATTATCACCTTGAGAAATTGCTTCTAAAGCAGTTAGTTCTTCTTTATAAAAAGCCACTGCTTCTTCTTCACTTTTTATATTACTATTGTTGATTACTTCACGGATCAATTCAGAATAGTCCATTCCTTTTGCGGCTATCATCGCTCCAGCAAAGTCCAAAATAATTGCTTTTATCATCTTTCACCTTCCAAAACTCGCTTATTATACCATAAACATGCTTGTTTTTAATATCTACATGCATAAGATAGCAGTGTTCACACAAAATGAAAACACTTTCTTATCATTTTCGTTTAAAATAATTACGAAGAGGTACATTTTATGAACATTCAAGAATTCCAAAAAGATCGATTTGGTTTATTCATTCATTGGGGATTATACGCAATACCAGCACGAGGTGAATGGGTCAGAAGTGATGAACAGATGAAAGAAGAAGATTATGTTCCTTATTTTAATGAATTTGATCCAGATGATTTTCATCCTGAACTTTGGGCAAAGAGCGCAAAAGAAGCAGGCATGAAATACGCAGTTCTTACTGCCAAACACCATGATGGATTTTGTTTATTTGATACAAAAACAACAGATTGGAAAGCAAATAGAGATTATGTCAAAGAATTTTTAGAAGCTTTTCGAAAAGAAGGTTTAAAAGTAGGTTTGTATTATTCTTTATTAGATTGGCATCATCCAGATTATCCACACTTCCAAGATAAACATCATCCAATGAGAAACCACCCTGAATGTAGTAATGAAAATAGAAACTTTTCAAACTATTTAACTTATATGCACGAACAAATTTATGAACTATTAACACAATATGGAAAGCTAGATATCATGTGGTTTGATTTTTCTTATGACAATATGAAAAAAGATGTTTGGGATGCCAGTAAAATCGTAACGATGGCAAGAAAATACCAACCAGATATGATCATTGATAATCGTTTAGAAGGAGATGGCATTAATCCCGGAACAATCATGGATGAACACCCATCTTTCACTTCAGGTGACTTCACTTCTCCTGAACAAATGATTCCACCAACAGGCATCACAAATAAAGCAGGAAAGCCAATCCCTTGGGAAGCTTGTTTAACAATGAATGAACATTGGGGATATTGCGCAAAAGATACAAATTATAAATCCGCCAAGTTAATCATTCGTACATTAGTTGAATGTGTGAGTAAATCAGGCAATTTAATTTGTAATGTTGGACCTGATGCTCGTGGTAAGTTTCCAATTCAATCCACTCAAATATTAAAAGAAATATCTGAATGGATGAAATACAATCAAGTTTCTATATACAACTGTGGGAAATGTTTCCTTGATAAACCAGAATGGGGAAGATATACACAAAACGAGAATAAAATATACGCACATATCTTAGATGAAAGTGTATTTGATATTCCAGTACACATCCCAAAAGATAAAATATTAAAAGTGAGAAGATTATCTGATGGTTCTGAAATCAAAATCCAAACACCTTGGAACGCTGAAAGTTATCCAGACTATACATTCTTAAATATTGATACTGCTTCTCATCAATGTCCTGATCCAATTGATACAGTCATAGAAATCACATTAAAAAAAGAGATTTGAATTTAATGACGCAGTAAAATTAGTTGGGGTTGAGAAGGATTTGGCAACGAAATAACTTGTGG
>CAVKTV010000097.1:0-7503 GCA_963659075.1 Lachnospiraceae bacterium
AGCAGGAAACGCTGCAGCTAGTCAATTAGAAGATATTTCATTTTCTGATATAGAAAAATATCTTCAACTCATGAAGGTTTTAAAAAAGGATTCGATATAACAGAAGGAAAGAGAGGGAAATTTATGTCGAACAATAATTATGATACATTCGCTACAACGATTATTACTCTATTAGGTGGAAAAGAAAACCTAGAGTTTGTAAATCATTGTGCAACAAGACTACGTGTTAACGTTAGAGATCTATCTAAAGTTAATCAAGATGGTCTTAAGGCAACAAAAGGTGTTCTTGGATTATCTATCCAAGAATCCAGCAAAGAAGTACAAGTTATCATTGGTCAGACGATTGAAGATGTATTCTCTGCTGTACAAAAACAAGTTGGTAATTTGAAAGGTTCAAAGAGTAGCTCTTCATCTGGAAAAGGAATTCTAGGGAGATTCGCAAACTTCTTGATGATGATGGCAGGTATCATGTCACCAATCATTCCGGCATTATTAGCTGCAGGTCTTTTAGGGGTATTCATTCTCATTCTACAATGGTGTGGTCTTGCGGCAGATAACTCAACGATTTTGATTTTAACAAATCTACAACAAACAATTTTCTACTTTTTACCAATCTATATTGGTTATACAGCTGCGAAGAAATTCGATACAGAACCAGTATTGGCAATGGTATTGTGTGCATTCCTTGTATATCCTGATTGGGTAGAAATGGTTAATAATTTAACTGCTGAAGGTCAAACATTTACATCATATTTTGGTATTCCAACAATGTTGAATACTTATAGTAGTAGTGTTATTCAGCCAGTACTTGCAGTATTTGTAATGTCAAAAGTTGATGCTTTATTAAAGAAAGTATTACCAGTATCGATTAGACACGTTCTAAAACCATTCTTATTACTATTGATCATGTCTATCATTACACTTCCATTATTAGCTCCATTAGGTGCATTCATTACAAATTATATCTATGCTGGAATGGTATGGGTAAGAAATACAGTTCCATGGTTAGGTGTATTCGCAATTATCTTATTCAGTTCTACAGTTGGTGTATTTATGCCTGGTTTCCATATGGCATTGATGCCAATCGCAATGGCTTCTATCGCAGATGCAGGATATGATGATTTAATCAATATTTGGTTCTATTGTTGCACATTAACACCAGCATTTATCTCATTAGCTGTTGGTTTAAAAACAAAGAACAAGAACTTAAAAGCAATTGCGTTCCCAGCTTCTTTATCAGCATTCTTTGGAATTTCAGAACCTACAACTTACGGTATTAACTATAAGATGCCTAAGATCTATGCAGTATCTATGACAACTTCATTAACTGCTGGTTTAGTTTCTGGTATCTTCGGATTAAAGTCTTATGGATTTGGTGCATATTCTTTAACAAATATTCTATTATTCTTAGGACCAGATAAAGATGTTACAAACTTCATTCATGCATTGATCGTTCTAGCAATCATGGCAGTTATGGCATTCGTTGGTGTATTTGTAACAAAATGGGATGATTCAATCTATGGTGATGATGATAGTGATGAACCAGTTACACTTCCTGGAATAACAGATGAAATCGTTGTGACAGGTGATGCTTCTATCGCTTCTCCTGTAGAAGGAACATATATTGAAATGAAAGATATCAAAGATGAAATCTTCTCTTCTGGTGCATTAGGAACATGCTTTGGAATGGCTCCATCATCTAATGTTATTAATTCTCCAGTTACAGGAACAATCAACAGTGTCGCTCCAACAAAACATGCCATTACAATCTATGGTGCAAATGGTGAACAAGTTATGATACATATCGGATTGGATTCTGTAAAATTAAATGGTATGGGAATCCGTACATTTGTAAAACCTGGTATGAAAGTAAAAGCTGGTGAAAAGATTGCGGAATATAAGAAAGCAATGTTTGAAACAGAAGGTATTGATGATACGATCATTACGATTCTATTGAATCCAGAAGCATATAGAAATGTATCTGTTGATGGAAGTGATATGAAAGCTGTCATCAAAGCAGAAAAGTAGAGGCAAATATGAGTGATAATCGTAAATATGATAAAGGACTAGTAGATAAGATTCGTGAAAAACAATACGTTAAAAATGTTGATGGAATAGATATTCTATTTAAACCTGTTCCAGATGATGATAGAGAACATGTCATGGATCCACGATTATACGCAACTGCTGAAAAGAAGAAAGCAATGTTCAAGGAACGTGGGAAAGGTGGATATAGCTTACTCAATGAAAGATATCGTCCTGATAAAGTGACATACGATTTAAATGAAACGGAAATTGAAACAGATGAAAGACTCATTTCTGTAAATGATGATCATATGATAGATATCTTCATCTATAGAAGAAAAGACGATGAAGGAAAGAAACTACCAGTGATGATTTATCTACATGGTGGTGGTTGGACTGCAGGAAATGTGCATTTGTATGAAAAACAGATGAAACTGATTGCGGAAAAAGCACACGCAGTAACTGTATTTCCAGAATATAGACTAGCTCCGGAATGTCCATTCCCAGGACCAATCGATGATTGTTATGCAACGGTCAATTATATTTATGATCATGCTGATGAACTGAACATTGATAAAGATAAGTTGATGGTGGCTGGCGATAGTGCAGGTGGTGGATTAACAAACTCTTGTGTGATAAAAGATATCTCTGATAGAAAAATCATTAAAGAAGTATTTGAATTGTATCCTTCATTTGATGCACGTAATCCAAAAGATGTAAAAGAGTTCACATGGTCTTATGATGCGTATCCTATGTTAGAAGAACAAGCTGATGTAATTTATAGTCGTATTGATAGAATTAGAATAGGACATGAAAATACAAGTGAAGATAGTCTTTATATTCAACGTAAAACAACATTGGATGATCCATTGATTTCACCAATGTGTGCTTCTGAAGAAATCCTAAAACAATTTCCAAGCATGATTATCTGTAATTCAGAATTTGATTATCTGAGAGTCAGTGCAGAATACGCTTCAAGAAGATTTGATTCTTTAGGTGTTCCAGTAAAACTAGTAACTTATTGTGGATGTGATCACGGTTTCTTAGATAATCTAGGTTCTACAGTACAAGCAGAAGAAGTTTGCGGATTTATCGCTGAAGAAATTCAAAAAATGTAATGTAAGGACTGCAAATCGCAGTCCTTTTTAAGAAGGAAAGATTATGAAAAAGATAAATTTTTACTATGTTAGACATGGAGAGACAATCTTCAATGTAAAAAATCTATCACAAGGTAGTTGTGATAGCCCACTAACAAAGAAAGGTATCGAACAAGCAAATAAAACAAAAGAGTTATTAAAAGATATTCATTTTAATAAAGTGTTTTCTTCTAGTTCAGAAAGAGCAATCGATACCGCAAATATCATATTAGAAGAACATGAAAATCAATTAACATCATTAAAAGGACTAAAAGAAATGTCTTTTGGATATTTAGAAGCATCAGGTGTAGATGATACAAATATGTCGGAGTGTTGGAAAAATAAAGATTTTACTGCATTTGAAGGTGAAAACCGTACAACATTTGAAAATAGAATTAAAAGAACATTCCAAGAAATTGTTGATGAATGTAATGATAATGATACTGTGTTAATTGTTAGTCATAGAGGATATTTCTATTATATGTTAGAAGCAATGTTTGATATGAATTTAGATGAATTAGAAAAACAAAATCCAAATTATTTAGCTACGTTAATACCAAATGCATCTATCGCTAGATTTTCATTTAATGATGGAATATGGAAACTACAAGAAATGCCACGTTGATCAAAAATATTGAAAAATAATGCGGAGATGAAATATTCTCCGCTTTTTTGTTGGATGATATCAAATCTTACATATACTTTGTACCTGAAACTAATGAGTTTGTACCTTAAACTATAATTTTTAATTGAAACTGTTTATACACTCGGTTATACTTTGGTTATAAATAAAGCTATATTAACTCTAGTAAATATAGTTATTTAACAAAAATATAAATGGGTATAGTTAGAAAAGGAAAGGTACAAGAATATGAAAAAATTACTAGGAGGATTTCTTGCATTAACAATGATGTTTTCATTGATGCCTTCAACAATTGTTTTAGCTGAGAATGATGAAGGCAATAATGCTGGTGATTTTAATGTAGAAGGAGGAACTGCGGGTACGGATTGGACTTATAGTAGTTCCGATAATACTTTGAAATTTAATAATAGCGGTACATATACGATTACTGGAGATGGGAAAACTACATCAGAAAAGATTGCAATTTTAGAAAGTGATTTTACAGGTCAAATTACTTTGAAGAATGTTAATATAGAACTTTCTGATGGAACAGCTTTTCATATTAAAGATGATAGACATGATAATGTTCATGTTACAGTTGTTTTGGAAGGAACAAATACTTTAAAGTCAGGTGAAGGAAATCCTGGATTGCAATTTGGTGGTGGGCAAGAGAATTGTTCGCTTTCAATTGAAGGAAGTGGTTCATTAGTAGCAATAGGGGGCAAATACGGTGCAGGCATAGGAGGTGCTAGAGGCTATGCTCATAGTGTTCAAAATATAACTATTAATAGTGGTAATATTACAGCTATAGGCGGTGATGAAGCAGCAGGTATAGGAGGTGCGTGTGCTGGATACCCTAGTGGGACGGCACAAAATATAACTATTAATGGTGGAACAGTGACTGCAATAGCAGGAAATTCTGCTCAAGACATTGGTGGCGGAATCGGTGGCGGTGATTTTTCTGGTAATATTGTAATAAACAATGGAAGTGTTAAAGCAAGCAGTATTGGCGGAACATTAAAAGATACAAATGGTAATAATATTTATCTTACAAAATTAGAAGGTTTATCAGGTGTTAATTCAGCTGTTGTAGATGCAACTACAACTTACACAAGACTTGGAAATCATTATGAGAACGATGGAGCATTTTATTTATATTTAACGGGTGAACATCATACAATTAAAACTGATGTTCGAAATTACGAAGTGTATTTTGACAGTGAATCAAATAAATTGAAATTCGCTAATATAACACCAAGTATAAGTGCAAATTCAATAAAGCCAAGTTCTGTTACAGTGAATGCTCTTGAAAACCAAAGCATATATGGAGAAGCAGAATACAGCATTGATAATAAGACATGGCAGACATCAAATGTCTTAACAAATCTAACTCCTGAAACATCATATACAATTTATGCTCGCTATAAAGGAAACGATAGTTATTTGGAATCATCTGTAGCTAAAACGACTATAGTGACACCAGCAAAGTATACTAGAAATAGTCCAACAACTAATGATATTACAGTGACAAATGAAACTTATAAAAGTAAGAGTGATGGAACAATTACGAATAATACTGATTTAATCATACAATATAGTGTAGATGGTATAACGTATACAAGTATTGATTCTAAAGCAACTGCCAGCAATTTGTCGGCTAGTACATACTTTGTACGTTATGCAGAAACAGGCGATTACAAAGCTTCAGATTCTATTGAAGTTAGTATTAGTGAAGGTAAAAAAGATACTACCGCACCAAATATATTGATCAAGTTAGATGACGACTATTCATGGGATGGATTGTCAGAAAAAATCCCTTACAATATTTGGATGAAACATTCAGCAACAATAACGATTACTACAACGGATGAAGGCTTAGGTGTAAAAGAATGTAATTATTATGTGACAGATAAAGAATTATCTATAAATGAACTAGAAAAGGTGGATTGGAAAACAGGAGATTCTTTGACTTTAGATAATGATGGCAAGTATATTGTTTATGTACAAGCTATTGATAATGCAGGTAATGTGTCTTATGCTTCGACAACTGGATTTACAGTTGATAAAACAAATCCAGTTATAAATGGCATTAATGATAAAGGTGTTTATACTAAAACGACAGAATTCACAGTAACTGATGATAATTTATCTCAAGTTAAGATTGATGGAAGTGTAGTTAATCCTGATGAATATGGAAAATATACATTAATACCTAAGGTTGGTACATATACAATTGAAGCCACTGATATATTAAATCATTCAACGAGTATTACTGTTACTGTTAACTTTGAGGAAGTAGAAGTTCCAACTGTAGATAGTAAAACATATACAGGCAAAAAATTAACTGCAGATATTACAAATAATGATTTATATAAAGTCATAAAAAACGATGGTGGTATCGATGTGGACGTGTATTCTGTAGAATTAAAATTAAACAATCCAATTGATTATAAGTGGGCTAAATCTGATAGTGATACTCTTACAGTTGACTTTGAAATCACTAAAGCGACACCTGTAGTTAATGTGGTTACTAATGAGCTTACTTATAATGGTAAAGAACAAGCATTGGTTGATGGAACAATAACTGCTGGAACATTGTATTATCAATTAGAAGATGGTGAATGGACTACTGAGATTCCTAAAGCCACAGATGCTGGTGAATATACGATTAACTATAAGGTTGATGGTGATAATAACTATAATGATGTAGCAAGCAAAACAATTACTGCAGCAATTGATCGTGCTAATCCTAACTTAAGTGTTACAGCTGTTTCTGATAAGAAGTATGGTGATGATGAATTTGGGTTAGAAGTATCTCATGATGGAGATGGTACATTATCATATACAAGCTCAAATAAAAAAGTGGCTACTGTTGATGAAAATGGTAAAGTTACAATCGTTGGTGCAGGTAGTACAACATTAACTGTTAATCTTGCTGAAAGTGATAACTATACATCAGATACTGCAACCATTAATGTAAAAGTAGCTAAGAAAGAACATAAACTAGTTGTTAAGAATTTGGAATACACAAAGACTTATGGTGATGATTCCTTCCTACTAAATGCTAGTACATCTGACGCAGAAGGCGGTATTACTTATAAGAGTAGTGATGAAAAGGTAGTTAAAGTAGATTCTACTGGTAAAGTAAGTATCGTGGGTGCTGGAACTGCTAAGATTACTGTTTCCATGGATGAAGATACTAATTATACTGGTGTATCTAAAGAAGTTACTGTTAAAGTAGATCCTAAAGACATTTCAAATGCTACAGTAACATTAGGTTCTACATTGAGCTATACAGGAAAAGAACAAACACAAGAAGTTAAATCTGTTGTAGTAGATGGTATTACAGTTGATTCTTATACTGTAAGTGATAATAAAGCTACAGATGTAGGAACATATACACTAAAGATTACAGGTATTGGTAACTTTACTGGAACAGTAAGTAAAGATTATGTAGTTCTAGCTAATAAAGCAGAACAATTAAAAGAAACTTCAGATGGTAAGATTGCATATGGTAAAGGAACAATATCAATCAATACAAATGGTTCTGGTAATCTAGTAACAAGTAAAACAGAATTAGTTGAAATGTTGATTGAAAATGGAAACTTTACGACAGAAGAATTAGAAGATATCTATAATGGTGGTAATGTTGATGTTTCATTAAGTATTACAGATGTATCCAATACAGTATCTAGTGATATCAAAACATCATTACAAGAA
>CAVKTV010000098.1:0-7479 GCA_963659075.1 Lachnospiraceae bacterium
CTTATCCTAGACATCTTTACTGCTTGATGCCAACCACAACTATTTTTAGATATTCCAAATAAACAAACAAAGGAAGCAATTGCTTCCTTTTAAAAAATCATTGTTAATAAATCAAGAATAAATCCAGATGCCAATCCAAAAAACCAAGTAACAAATAAAATCATTAAGTTATCTTTCATGTTTCGATTGACTCTAAATAAGATCATCATTCCACTACCTGCATTCACAAGTAATCCTGCACAAACTGCTGGGAAAGTAATGACACCTTCAATATACATCGTTGTTAGAAGGATGGATGAAGCACAACTTGGAATCATGCCTACTAAACTAGAAACTAAAACAGATTTATTTGGGTGACTTACAATGAATTGATATAACGTATCTTGTCCAATCCATTCTACAAATCCATTGAATAAGAATGTGATAATAAATAGCCAGATTGCGACTTCTATTGTATGCATAATACTACTGTATAAAATTCCATGAGAATGATCATCATGTTCTGCCTCACAGAATTCTTGTACATTGATTGCACGATGCTTACTAAGTGCATCTAACAAGTAGCCTGCAATAATTCCTACAATGAGTTTAATTCCTAGGATTGGTAACATTAATGATATAGGAGCTTGTTTAGAAATCATGATGGACATCATTTCATCAGAACTAGCTAGATATACCGCAACGAGTGTTCCAGCGGATATGACACCTGTCGCATATAAAGAAGAAGCGGCTCCCGCAAAACCGCATGATGGTAATAAACCAAATAATGTGCCAGCTAATGGATTTACTTTTCTATGCTTTTCTAGAAAGTGTTCCATTTTATGCCCTGCTTCTTGTTCCATCCATTCAAGAATCAAATAGATACAAAACAAGAATGGAATGATTTTTAATACATCTTCAAATGTGTCTAATAAAATATCTAAAATTAATTCCAAACGATTTTATCCTCCAATCCATCTGTATAAATAACAGTATAATTACCAACTCTCTTTCCTTGTTGGTCTTGTGTTTTCGAATCTTCTACGATCCATACCGCATCACATTCATTTCCGCTTGTTTCTTCATATGTTTTTAATAATTGTTTTCCTTCTTCAATCGACATTGTAAATAATGAAGTGGACAAACAATCTGCCACACCAGAATCTTTTGTGATGATGGAAACTGAACGATAGTAACGAGCAGGATACATCGTTTCAGGATCTACGATGTGTGGATATACATTCCCATCAACAGCTTTATAGTAACGTTCATAATCCCCACTTGTAACAACACTATCTTCACTATCTAAAGACAATACAACTAAACCATTTGGATATTTCCCGTCAGGATCACCATCAGGATCTGTAATACCAACTGTCCAATTAGAAGAATCTTTCTTGCCAATCAAACGAATATTTCTTCCAACATTTAAAATGCCACATGTCATACCAGTATCCTGCATTGTTTGAGTGACTAATTCCGTTGCGTAACCTTTTGCGATACCTCCAACATCTAAAGAAACATCTTTATCTGTGATATAAACAGTTTTCTTGTCATAATCAATTTCTACTTTATCCCATCCTTTATGAGATGCAGCTTCTTTTAATTCTTCTTCAGTAGGTAATTCTCCAAGTTCACCAGCATCATTCTTTTCAATACCTTCTTCTCGATATGTATGCCATACTTTGAGTAATGAACCAATAGTGATATCGAATTCACCATTACTGTAGTCATAGAATTTTTTCGCTTCATCTAATAGGTCAATGATTGCTTGATCAACTTCAACAGGTTGAATTCCTGCATTATCATTGATTGTTTTTAAATTATTGATTCCATCATAATCATTATAGATATCAAATAATTGTGTATATTTTTGTAGTAGTTTTTCACTTGCCTTGAAGTGTGAAACCGATAAATCATGATTCGTAGAATATTCTTTAAAAGAATACACAGTATCAAATACTTCTGTTAAAGATGTATTGGAATAAGAATCTGAAACAGTACTTGTTTTAGAAGATTCTGTTTTTGTAGAACATCCTGTTAAAATGGATGCGACTAATATCATTTTTAATAATTTATTTTTCATAACTGCGCTATTTTATCACGCAAATCTCATAAAACCAAACAGTTCAATTCCTGTTCAATTATTCATGTATTCATTCCAATATTGTAATCGCATACAAATTTGTGAATCTGTATGTGATAAAGTGTGTAGAAATCTTGGATTTTTTGGATAAACATACAAAAAAATGGTATGATAGAACTGTTTGTTAGGAGGATAGGACAATATGTCATTGTTTACAGGACCAATGCATTATCACCTAGATGGACATAAGGATCTAACGATTGATAAAGAAGTATTAAAGTCAATCGATCCAGAATATGTTTATATTCCACTTGTGAATGGAAATGCCCCATGCACTCCATGTGTACAAGTTGGTGATGAAGTAAAAGTTGGTACAAAAATTGCTGAAAGAAACGATCGTTTCTATTTGCCTCTTTTCTCTCCAGTTTCTGGTACAGTAACTGCGATTGAAAAATTCATGACATCTGGTATGGCACAGGCAGACCATCTAAAAATCCAGAATGATCATAAAAATACTACAGAAAGAGCTTTTAAAGTATTTGATTATGAAAAAGCTAGTTGGGAAGAACTTCTAGAATTCGTAAAGAATGCTGGAATGCTTGGACTTGGTGGTGCAGGTTTCCCTACATATGTAAAATATTTAAAACCTGAAAATGTAGATTTATTTGCGGTGAACGCAGTTGAATGTGAACCTTATTTAACTGCAGATTACAAAAACATCGAAGAAAATCTAGAACTATTAAAGACTGGTACATTAGCTTTATTTAAATTATCTAAGGCTAAGAAAGGTTGCATCGCAATCAAAGAAGACAAGAAAAAACAAATTGAAGAACTTCGTAAAACATTTGAAGGTACTCCAATTGAAGTAAGAACTGTTCCTAATTATTATCCAATGGGATGGGAACGTACTCTTGTTTATGAATTGACACAGAAGAGATATAACATGCTTCCAATTGAAGCTGGTATGATCTTAAACAATGCATCTACAGCGATTGCATTAGGTAATGCCATTGTCAATGGTATGCCTATTACACATAAATATATTACGGTATCTGGTGATGCTTTAAAGAATCCACAGAATGTTTATGTACCTGTTGGTACAAAAGCTTGTGAAATCATTGAAGCTGTTGGTGGATACAAAGATGGTGTAGAGAATGTATTGCTGATTGCTGGTGGACCTATGATGGGTAAAACAATTCCAAATGACCAATTTGTAATTGCTCCACAGAACAATGGTTTAACAGTATTAGAAAATAAAGAAAAGGATGAAGTTGCATGCTTGCGTTGTGGCAATTGTACTACAACATGTCCATCTGGTTTACAACCAGTACGTATCGCTGCAGCTGGAAAAGTGAAGGATGAAGCTACATTAAATAAATTACATACAATGGATTGTATTGAATGTGGTTTATGTACATATATTTGTCCATCTAAGATTGATGTGACAGAAAATGTAAGACGTGCTAAGAATTTCCTTCGTTTACAAGGAGGTAAGAAATAAGTATGAAGTTTACATTTAAACCTTCTCCAAACTATCGTAACAAGTTATCTACAACAGATATCATGCGTTATGTAACAGTTGCGCTATTATGTATTGTTGTTTATTCTGCAATATCTTATGGAGTTCAATTTGGTTTCCAATATGGACTTAGAGTTGTGTTGATGACTTTATGTGCTGTAGTAGCAGCTGTATTAACAGAAGCAATTTATTTTAAAATCATCAAATCAAAGAATATTTTGAAAGATGTTTCTCGTTCTTATGGATGGATTACAGGTATCATCATTGTTTTGATTACAAAGATTGATGTAAGTTATTATGCAATATTTGTATCTACAGTGATTGCTATCGTATTTGGTAAGCTTGTATTTGGTGGCTTTGGTCAAAATATCTTTAACCCTGCAGCATTTGGTGAAGCTTTGATCATGAATAGTTTTGGATCAAGCGTAGATGCAAAGGTAACAACAGATGTTTTATCTGGCGCTACACCTTTAACAAGTATGTCCACACAAGGTTGGGCATCTGGTAAGACTGCTTTATCAAGTGTAATTGATAGCTTTGGTGGAATTGGAACAATGTTTATTGGTAATTACGCTACAGTTATTGGTGGAAGTTGTGCATTATTATTGATTTTATTATGTGCATTCTTGATTTATAAGAAAGCAATTGATGCAAGATTATCCGTAACATATTTTATTACAGTATTTGTAATTTCATTGATTACTGGATTGGTTCATGGATCAGGTATTCAATTTGCGATATTTAACTTGTTGGTTGGTGGTGTATTGTTCTGTGGTGTATTTATGATTACAGACCCAGTAACAACACCAGTATCTATTCCTGGAAAGTATTTATTTGCGATTTGTGCAGGTTGCTTAACATTATTGATTCGTTGGAAGGCATCTTTACCAGATGGTGCATTATTCTCAATTCTTTTGATGAATATGTTAACTCCAGCAATTGATAAGGCATGTGATGGTTCACAAATCAAAGATGCTGCGAAGTTAAAGAAGAATGTAATGATTATCTCTGCAATCGCAGTTATTATTACTGTTCTTGTTGGTGCTACATTAAGTACATCCAATGAATCAGCATCTACTATTACAAATGAATCTGCTGTTGTAGAAACAGTGGATATTGCATAAGGAGGGTCATATGGATAAGAATTCAAGTATTTATAAGACTGTTCTTTTAGGTGTTGTTAGTGCATGTGCAGGTTTACTACTTTCTGCAGTAAACGCAGTAACAGCTCCAGTAATTGCAGCAAACTCATTAAAACAAGTTGAAGCAACATTAGAAAACTTTTTCCCAAATGGAACATTTACTGAGGTTACAGATCAATATAAAACAGATGAAACTGATTTGATTGATGGCATCTATGAAGCGGATGGAGAAGGATATGTATTCACATTACATAATACAGGTTATTCTTCAGATGGATTCAAATTTGCGATTGCCTTTGACAATGATGGAAACATCGTAGGCTATGAAGGATTAGAAAATTCTGAAACTGCTGGTAAGGGTGATAAAGCATTTAAAGAAGATTATGTAAATCAAGTTGTTGGTTTAACATCAACAGATTCTATGCCTTTGATTTCTGGTGCGACAATTACTACAAAAGCAGTTGGTGCAGCAGTAACAGAAGCTGAAACAGTTTATAACCAAATCGTAGGTATCGATTTTGATGCTGATGCAGCAAAAGAAAGTGCAAATAATGCACAACCTGCAAGTGATGCAGAATGTACAGATAATGGTGATGGAACATACGCATGTAAGGCTTCTGGATTCAATGAATTATCTGCAACAATTGAAATCAAAGATGGGAAGGTAGCTGCAGTAAAAGATCTAACTGGTGATGAAGGTGATGGCGTTGGAGATGATTGGTTCTCTGATACTTCTGATTTAGTTGGTGTATCTTCTGCGGATGAAATTGATGCGATTTCTGGTGCTACTTTAACATCAAATGGTGTTAAGAATATGATTCAAGCTGCATTAGATATGGCAAACGGTGAAACTTCTACAACAACATCTTCTAAGACAGAAAAGACAACTGAAGAAGATGCATCTGTATGTACAGAAGAATCAGATGGTGTATTTGCTTGTAAGGCAAAAAGCTTTGCGGGTGAATTAACAGCTACAATTACAGTCAAAGATGGAAAAGTTACTTCTGTAAAAGATCTAGAAGGTGACGATGATGGCGATGGCATTGGAGATGATTGGTTCAAAGATGCTTCTAGCTTAGAAGGCGTTTCTTCTTCTGAAGAAGTAGATACTTTGACAGGTGCGACTTACACAACAAAAGCTGTGAAAACAATGATTGACGCTGCATTAGCAGCTAGTAAGTAAGGAGGAGAAAAAATGAGTGAAAATAAAACAAAAAAGCGTGGCTTCTTCTCTAAGATGATTACAGATAACCCAGTATTTGGTTTATATCTTGGTATCTGTTCCACTTTAGCTATTTCTACATCTTTAAATAACGCATTAGGTATGGGTGCTGGTGTTATCTTCGTATTGGTATTGAGTAATGTTGTTGTTAGCTTACTCGCTCCAATTACACCAAATGATATTCATATTCCTGTATATATTGTTGTTATTGCGACATTAGTAACGATTTTACAAATGTTCTTAAATGCATATGCTGTGGATCTTTATACAGCTCTTGGTGCATTCTTATCATTGATCGTTGTTAACTGTATTATTCTTGGACGTGCGGAAGCATATGCTTGTAGTCATAACGTAAAAGATTCTGCAATGGATGGATTAATGATGGGTATATCTTATACATTGTCTCTAGTTGTTATGTCTTTAATTAGACAAATTCTAGGAACAGGTGTATTAGAATTAACAAATCCATTTGCTTCTAGTGCAGTGATTTTCTCTGTTCGTTTGATTCCTGAACAGTTTACAATTCCAATGTTTACTGGTGAAACAGGTGCATTCTTTACATTTGCGGTATTAGCTGCTCTTGTAGCAATGTATAAAAATAAATTAGCGGAAGAAGAAGCAGAAGCTGCTAAGGCTGCAAAGATTGCTGCAGCAAAAGAAAAAGCTGCACAATTAGCTAAAGCAAAGGCCGAAGCAAATAAGGAGGCTGCATAATGTTAAATATTTTATCTTTATTTATTTCCGCAATGTTGATTAATAACATTGTATTAACGAAATTCTTAGGTATGTGTCCATTCATGGGTGTTTCTACTCGTTTAGATTCTGCGATTGGAATGGGTGCTGCAGTTATCTTCGTTATTTTCGGAGCTTCTGTATTATCTTATTTCTTATATTATTATGTTTTAGTACCATTAGGACTAGAATATATGGAATTAATTACATTTATTCTATTGATTGCGGCATTTGTTCAATTTGTAGAGTTATTTGTAAAGAAGTATTCTCCTGCTTTATATAAGCAATTAGGTATCTATTTACCTTTGATTACAACAAACTGTACAGTTCTTTATGTTGCACAAGATAACATTACACAAGGTTATGATTTGATTAACACAATGATCAACTCTATCGCAACACCAGCTGGATTTATGTTAATGCTTGTAATCTTTGCGACAATTAGAGAAAGATTAAATCAGAATAAGATTCCAAAGCCATTCCAAGGAAATCCAATTGCGTTTGTTGTTGCTGGTATCATGGCAATAGCTTTCTCTGCATTAGCTGGATTGGTATAAGATGCTTAAAGTAATCGTTGCGGTAGGACTGGCAGCAGGATTATTCCTATTAAATGTTGTTCTACTACGATTGAATAGAAAGACACCCGTACCAGAAGGATGTGAAAATTTAACTCCTGATTGCAATGCATGTGGGTTAAAAGACTGTCCTACACGTGGTGTATATGAGAAAAAGAAAGAGGAAGAAAATGGCAATTGTTAAAGCATTGGTATTGATGCTTGTTCTTGGTGCAGTATTAGGT
>CAVKTV010000099.1:0-7457 GCA_963659075.1 Lachnospiraceae bacterium
ACAAATTATACTATATTGTTTTTACAGTAGCACACTTCTGCAAGGGATGATTTTTTAAATATAAACCAAATTATATTTACTTCGTTGCGACTTATGGAACTACTCCAGGACAAACAGGTAGATTCATAGAAAATATTCTTGTTAAGAAAGGATTACAATTATCCGCGAAATTCAGCGTTAAAATGCCAGATACGTGGACACCAATATTTGATTTGAGTGATAAAGAAAAAGTGCAGCGTAAAAATAAGAATGCTGAAACAGAAATCGATTCTCTCATTCAACGAATAAAACAATCAGAAACTGGAGATTTCATGAATCGAAAAATGCCTTATGTACTTTCTAAGATAGTACATCATGTTTGGTATAAAGAAATGCGAAAAACAAAACATCTTTCGGTTGGAAATTCTTGTGTTGGATGTGGACTGTGTGAAAGAAATTGTCCTGTTTCTTCGATAAAACTATGCGAAAGGAAGCCTAAGTGGATAGAAGAAAACTGCGTAATGTGTTTATCTTGTTTACATCATTGTCCTAAATTCGCTATTGAATATGGCAGAAATACAAAAAATCATGGACAATACATCCATGATTCCTTGTGAAATGTTAATCTAAATTGTCGTAGAAATCTAAGCACCGTTGTTTGTAGTCTGTTGCTTCATCATATACACCATGTCCATAGTTTGTATCATAGAGATAGATTTCACAATTGAGTTTGTCTGCGATTTCTTGGGAACCAAGTGCAGTAACGACTTGATCACCTTCACTACCTAATACAAGTACAGGACATTGAATGGAAGATAATTGATCATAACAATTGAATGATAAACAAGACTTTGCTTGAATGATGAATTGTTCATATTCAGTATCCGTAATACCTTTATTAGAGGATATCAATACATCATGATATGCATCTAATGTAGCTTGAGAATATACTTTCTGTGCGAAGCTTTCTAACAATGCATCTTCATCTTTCTTTTCAGCTAAATTGATCCATTCATTAACGACTTGAGTGAATGTATCATTTGGTTTAGATAAAGTAGAACCAAGAATCATACTATGAATGAGTTCTGGGTAATGAATTGATAGTTCTAAGGCAATCATACCGCCTTGTGAGGCACCAAAGACATCAATTTGATCTAGATTCAATGCTTTTAAGATTGTTGCGGTATCATTTGCGATATCTTGAATCGTATATCCTTCTTTCATATTCTTTGGTCGATCAAATACATATACTGTATATTCATCAGTGAAAGCTTGATAAGATTCCGCAATTGCCTCTGCAGATCCCATCACACTATGAATGGATAATCCAGGAATGATTACAAAGTTCTTTTTCCCATTTCCAAACGTAACATAATCCATTTCTACATTATCTGCAGTAGCTGTTTTAACAGATACAGATGTTATCTCTTCTTGTGTAGAACTTGTTTCTTCTGTTGTTTCGCTTTTTTGACAACCTGTTAATCCTACAAATAAGGAACTAATAATTGCGAGTGTAAATAATTTGTTTTTTGTCATCTTCATCACTTCTTTCAAGTATTAAGTATAGCACCGATAGAGAGATAATTTGGTGTATAATATTAAAAAAAGGAAGCTTGGTATGGAAGATAGAAAACAATTGGTTGAACAATATATTAAATGGATCCTCATGCATGAAAGTGATGATTATAAATTATCACAAAATGATTCTGGTAATATTGAATTATTAACAGAAAAGTATTTGGGTAGAGTGAATTTCTATCCAGAAGAAATCATGGAACTAAGAATTGATCGTTTAGAAGATGATGCGACTTTATTCTTCTTACATTTTCAAATGAATACCGTAGAACATGCACATTTGATGTTTGAAGAATTAGAAAAAGCATTGGTTGCGATGAATGCAGAAAATCATGTAGAGATTCTATTATCTTGTACAGGTGGATTAACAACTTCTTATTTTGCTTCTGCGTTAAATGAAGCTGCAGAATCTATGCATCTCAATTATCATTTTTCCGCAATCTCTGTTGAAACAATCAAAGAGAATGGTTCTGGATATGATGCGGTATTATTAGCACCACAGATCTCATTTATGAGAAATGAAATCCAAGAAGCTTTGAAAGACGCAGTCATCATTAATATTCCTCCTACGATCTTTGGGGGATATGATGCACCTAAATTAATTGAATTACTTCAAAAAGAATTAGAAGTATCTAAAGAACAAAGAACACCAAATAGTGTACGTATGTCTCAATATTTTAAGACAAGTGAAGATATTTTAACGTTTATTTGTTTAGATCAAGAAATCTCATATCGTTATTATGAACATGGTGTTGTAAAGGGTGAAAATAAGTATTCTGTTGAGAAAATAGATGAAGATATCATTCTAAATACAATTGAAGAAACATTAAAACTATATCCAACTACAACAATGATCAATGTAGCACTTGAAGGCAAAGTGAATCATGGTGTATTAAATGGAATAGATTTCAAGACAATCATTACAGAGAAATTCAAGAAGAGAACACTTGTATATAATGATGCGAATATGTGTGTAACAGGATTATATTGGTTGAAAGATCATTATCGTTCATTGGTTTACTTTAGAAGAAATGAGAAAACAACAGAAGCTGGTGTAATGATCAATGGACATCTTGTTAGAGGAAAAGGATATATTGCAGGTGAAGTTCAAAATCTTCAAAACTTTGTGACAAAAGAAGATGATTCTGAAAGCATGAAAATCGCAAAGTTACTAACAACGATCCAAGCAACCATTGGTGTAGAAGCAATCTTCATTGATAGTGATTTGATTCAAGATGTAGATGAAGTGAAGAAGGATATGGAAGCATTTATAGATGCAGAATCAATGCCTGATTTGATTTTGATGGATGAAGTGAAAGAGTATCTATTTACAGGTTTATTCTTACGTAGTGTTTGGAATAAAGAACATTCTACTCGAAAAAATAATGGATTACTGAAATATAAACAATGAAAATAACAAATATAGTAAGCTTTTCATAGCTTACTATATTTTTTGGGGTTATAATACGGTTGCGGAAGATAACGAAGTAAACGCTGAAATCGCTCTATTTCTTTTAGAAAAACATGGTATAGAAGTGACAATTGTAGAAAATGGTCAAATGGCAGTAGATATCGTGAAGGAAAAAGAATTTGATTTAATATTCATGGATATCATGATGCCTGTACTAAATGGCCTCGAAGCAACAAAGATCATTCGTGAATTCAATCAAGAGATTCCAATCTTTTCGATGACTTCTAATGCATTCGTGGATGATATCCAACAAAGTATAGATGCGGGTATGAATGCGCATCTAACAAAACCACTCCAAGAAGAGGAAATCTTAAACACGATTCAAAAATATGTAAAAAAGTGAAATTCTTAGTGAATCTCACTTTTTTGAGTGATTAGTAACTTTTAGATAGTATCTGATAAAACATTTTTTTCTTTTCCGTATTGTTTTGATAATCACATTCAAAATAACATGTATATAAAACATCTAAAATATACAACAAAGATAATCTTGTGGAATAAGAAGATATCTTATCAGAATGATTTTCATGTGCGTCTAAATATAAACGCATATCAGAATATTCAAATAATTTTGTTGCCTGTTCGGAACAAATGAGTAATATCTTAGTCTTGTTTTCTTTTAATGTCTTACAGAGTTTGTCCATTTGCCAATTTCTACCACCAAATGAAATAACAATTGCGAAATGTGTTTGATTACTACTAGCTGCGTATAGATTTTGTTCATATAACTCATGAGGAACATTCACATTGATTCCAATTTCTTTCATTTGGAATTTAAAGTTATCCGCAAAATAAATGTTTCCTGCACTCGTATAAATTTCTATTTCATTACTTTTTAACATGCATTGAGCTGCTTGTCTTAATGTTTTGTAATCAAATAGATTTTTGGTAGATGCAATTGTTTGTGTGTAATCTTGTTCTAATGTGTTAATGATTTTTTGGATGGATGCACCATCATTAACAGGGTAGTTGTAATCTAAAGGGTTATTCGATTCTTTCCATTCTTTTTCATCATGAATGATTTTTAACTTCAATTCAGAAAATTTCTCTAAAGATAATTTCTCTAAGAAACGATAGATCGTAGCTCTAGAAACGTTATACTTTCTGATGATTTCAGACATGTTTAAAGAAATGAAATAGTTTGCGTCTTCTAAGATAGCGTCTTTCAAGATCGTTTCTGATGGTGTAAAGTCTTCTTTTTTTAATGTTTCAAATATGTTCATATTATATATCAAGAGTTTTTTCTTGATGCTCCTCTAACAAAATATTCGTTTCGATTACAGATAACTTTTGATTGATTGCGTATTGGATGAGAGTATCTCTACTGCTTTTTGCGTATAAGATACCTTCATTTGCGATTTCTAATGCACGACGTGTTTGTTCTGCGTTGAATTTAGCTGCGATACACAAACATAATATCTTATCTCTACTTGGTTTCTTAGTTCCATTTAGAATGTGGTAACAATAACTTCTTTCTATACCAGAATCTTGAACGAGTTTACTTTTATCAAAATCTTTTGTTTGAGAGGCATAGTATTCATAGAAAGAATTCTCATTGATATCTTTAATATCTTTTAAGTATTGATGCAATGTATCTTCATCTTGGATATTACTTAACACTTTTTCTAAATCTTTTGTTTTTCTTGTTTTCATGTAAAAATATTGTACATGAATGAACAGGAATTGAAAACGATTGGAATCGTAGATGAATATAAGAAAATCATAAAAGATGAAGTAGGAAATATTTATTATTTGAAAGAAATAGAGAATTACAATCTCTCTGTTTTTGCGTGGTTAAAAGATCATCCAAATGAACATATTCCTACGATTTATTCTTATGAAGAAAAAGAAGGAAAGTTAGAAGTAATAGAATCATATATTGAGGGTGTAACTTTAGATCAAATCCTGAAACATGACATTTCTCTAACAGAAAGAAAAGAAATCTTTCAACAAATCTTAGATGGAATTTCTTTCTTACATCACGCTAATCCTCCAATCATTCATCGTGATATTAAATCTACAAATATCATGATTGATGAAGAGGGTGTTGTGAAAATCATTGATTACGATGCCGCAAAGATCTACCAAAAGAATCAGCCAAGAGATACTGTCCTATTAGGAACGGAAGGTGTAGCTGCACCAGAACAATATGGATTTGGTTCTAGTGATACGCGTACAGATATTTATGCATTAGGAATATTAATTCGAACAATGTTCCCTGATGATTTACATCTATTAGAAGTTGCGGATATTTGTACACAATTAAAACCTACAGACAGATATCAAAGTATTGAGGAATTAGAAGAAGCCATTCATCATTTGAATGCTAAAAGAAAACCAAAGATCAATATTCCAGGATTTCGAACAGGTAAGATATGGCATATGGCTGTAGCTTTAATCTGTTATTTTTTCATAGTATATATTTGTTTTACAGGTGAAGTAACAGTAGGGGATGAAGTTGTCACAAATCCAACATTCATCATTGTATATCGTTTCGATTTAGCGTTTATATTCTTTTCTTGGATCGATATCTTTACAAGTTGGAGTGGAATCTATAATCAATTTCCATGGATCAAAGATAAAAATATCATCAAAAGAATCATTGGATATGCATTTGCGTGCATGTTGGTTTTAGTGATTGCGTCAATTGTTCAAGGTGTTTGTGAGTACTTTCTTCCATTGTCCTAATAGAACACCATTTTATTCTTTTCTTAATTTACAATGAAGAAAATTTTGAGAGGGAAATGATAATGAAAAAACAATTAATGATTTTAGTATCTACAATGATGTTAGTGGGTTGTTCTACAACACCAACAAGTTCACAATCATCCAAAGAATCTGTACAAACTTCTACACCAACACAAGAAACAGTGGAAGTGGATGCAGATTATAAAGCTGCTATTGATTCTTATGTTGAATTTTACGAAAAGTATGCTGAGTTCATGAAAACGTATGATTCTAGTAATGTATCCGCATTAACAGAATATACAGAATTGTTAAAACAATTAAATGAAATGAATGAGAAGTGGAAAGCAGTTGGTGAAAAAGAAATGTCGAAAGAAGAAATGGATTACTACATTGATGCCAACGCAAAGATACAAAAACTTCTTTTAGAAGTGACAGAATGAATTGTGTTCTAATAGAACACCAAAGTTTTTTGTTTTCTTTTTAAACTTTAAAAAAAGAGGTTAGTATTATGGAAAAACAAAAACAAGCATTTGCGTTAGTATCACTTATTTTAGGTGTTATTGGATTGATATTCTCATTCTTTCCAATCATCAACAACTTGGCTGCAATTTTAGGTATTGTAGCTGTGATCTTTGGAATCGTAGCTCTTGTTACACACAACAAAAAAGGTTTAACGATTGCGGGTATCGTTACGGGTGTGTTGTCTATTGTCATCACATTAGCTATACAATCTGCTTGGTCAAAAGCATTGGATAAGGCAACAAGTGAAATCAATGAAACAATGGATAACGCAACGGGCGAGAATACAGATGATCTATTAGGAACAGATGTAGATGTACAATTAGGTGTGTTCCAAGCGGAAAGTGATGAGTATGGATTTGTTACATCTGCTTTACCAGTCACAGTTACAAATCTAACAGATGAATCTGCTTCCTTTTCTATCACAGTTGAAGCATTGAATGCGGATGGTAGTAGACTTGCGGTAGATTATGTTTATGCGGATAGTTTAGGTAGTAATCAATCTATGAGTCAAGATGTGTTTACGTATATTTCTTCTGATGATTTAGAAGCGTATCAAAATGCAACGTTCCAAGTCATTGAAGTATCTAAATATTAAAGAAGAATCGGATGTGAACTCCGATTCTTTTCTCTTAGTTTTGACAATATTCATCCAAATAAGAATCTACATATGTATTTCGTTTTACTTTAGGATTTCTAATGATTTGTCCATTTCGAATTACCATATTGATATTTCTTAAATGATTCAAATCATCTAATGGATTATGACTCGTAACGATCATATCAGCGTATTTACCTTCTTCAATAGAACCTGTGATAGAATCTACGCCTGCTAGTTTTGCGTTTACTAATGTTGCGGTATGTAAGGCAAAAGCAGTACTTACACCAACATATTTATGGAAATAAACAAGTTCACGATAGAAGTCATACTGACTGATCCAAGGACAACCAACATCATTTCCTAATCCTACTGGAATACCATTTTCTAATGCAGTTTTACTTCCTTCAATAAAACCATTTAATACGACTTGTCCATTATATTTTTCTACTTCACTTGTATTTGCGACAGAGCGATCAAATAACGCATATGGAATTCCAGGAGAAATCGTACAGATTAAAAATGCATTCTTTTCTTTGAATAATTTGATACATTCTTCATCTAATACAGCACCATGTTCAATGGAATCTACACCATTTTCAAGTGCTACTTTAACACCTTCTGTAC
>CAVKTV010000100.1:0-7351 GCA_963659075.1 Lachnospiraceae bacterium
TATTTTATCTAACGCTATTAAATTTACACCAACAGGTGGAGCGATTAATATTCAAATCATTCAAAAGAATAAAGCAGATGACAAAGCAGATTATGAGTTTAGAATCAAAGATACTGGTATTGGTATGAGTGAAGATTTCCAAGAACATATCTTTGAAGAATTCTCTAGGGAAGAATCTTCTACTGTTAGTGGTATTCAAGGTACAGGTCTAGGTATGGCCATCACAAAACGTATCGTAAGTATGATGGATGGAACAATTGAAGTGAATAGTGAACAAGGAATTGGCACAGAATTCATTGTAAACTTTACATTTGAATTAAGTGGTAAAAAAGTTGTTTATCATCGAATTCCACAATTAGAAGGCATTCGTGCTTTGGTTGCGGATGATGATACGAATAGTTGTTTGAATGTATGTAAGATGTTAAGAGAAATTGGTTTAAGACCAGATTGGACGATTTCTGGTAAAGAAGCTGTCATTCGGGCAAAAGACGCTATTGATCAAGGAGATTGTTTCAATGTCTATATCATTGATTGGATGATTCCAGATATGAATGGAATTGAAGTTGTAAGAAATATTAGAAAGTTTATTGGAGAAGATACACCAATTATTATATTGACTGCATATGATTATGCGGATATTGAAGAAGAAGCTAGAAGAGCTGGTGTAACAGCGTTCTGTTCAAAACCATTGTTTATGTCGGAACTCAAAGAAGTATTAGAAAATCCATTTATCTTACAAACGGATACAACAAAAGAATTGGATGTCGATTTTAAAGATAAACGTGTATTACTTGTTGAAGATAATGCATTGAATAAAGAAATAGCGGTTGAAATCTTAAAGGATCTAAAATTAAAGGTTGATGTTGCGGATAACGGAAAACAAGCAATTGAATGTATACAGAGAAATGATGAAGATTATTATGATATTGTCTTAATGGATGTACAAATGCCTGTCATGGATGGTTATGAAGCAACGAAACGCTTACGTTCTTTGGGCTATCAAACACCTATCTACGCAATGACTGCCAATGCCTTTGAAGAAGATAAGAAAAATGCATTAGAAGCTGGTATGAATGGTCATTTATCGAAACCATTTAGTGTGCAACAATTGTATAATGTATTGGCAGAAACTTTTAAAAAGTAATTGCATAACACAAATGTTTTTGATACAATAGACAAGTACGAAACGGGAAGGCGGTGAATAACAATGGCAAGAGTAATCGTAAAAGAAAACGAAACTTTAGATGATGCATTACGCCGCTTCAAGCGTCAGGTTAGCCGTAATGGTACATTAGCTGAAGCTCGTAAGAGAGAATACTATGTAAAACCTGGAATTAAGAGAAAGCTCAAGAGTGAAGCTGCTCGTAAGGCTAGAAGAAGAGGTAAGTAAGAAGATGAGAATTTCTCATCTTTTTTTATTTGTATATTTGTTTTAAAATGTTTTGGGTATGAAGGAGATTGATTTTGAATACAAATAGTCAAACAATTGAAGTTTCAGGTTTAAGTGAACAAGCATATATTACATTTTGTGGACCAAATGATTCAAATCTAAAAATTCTATCAAAATGTTGTGGGAAGAATATTTCTTTTAGAGATGAAAAAATCATTGTTTCTGATTGTGATGATCTAACAAAGATGAATATCGCAAAAGTATGCGCAAAGTTACTAACAAAAGCACAAGAAGGTAAAAGTATCAATGAACAAGATGTGATTTACATGTATCGATTGATTACAAGAAATGAAGACTTTGATCAAAATGATGTAAATCAACATGTTGTAGGTAGAACATTAGCAGGTAAGGCAATTATTCCAAAGACAAAAGGTCAACTAGAATTTGTCAAGGCAATGGAAAAGAAAGATATTGTTTTTGCGATAGGACCTGCTGGTACAGGAAAAACATATCTCGCTGTCATTCAAGCAGTCACTGCACTAAAAAAAGGGGAAATCAAACGTATCGTATTAACACGTCCTGCAGTAGAAGCTGGTGAAAACTTAGGCTTCTTACCAGGTGATTTAAAAGAAAAAGTAGATCCATATTTAACACCTTTGTATGATGCGTTACATGTCATGTTAGGAAATGAAAAGACAGAAGTTTTGATTGAAAAGAGAACGGTTGAAATCGCTCCACTTGCGTATATGAGAGGTAGAACTTTAGATGATTGTTATGTGATCTTAGATGAAGCACAGAATACGACAACATCGCAAATGAAGATGTTCTTAACTCGTCTTGGTTTTCATTCTAAGATGATCATCACAGGTGATATTACACAAATTGACCTAGATCATAAAACAAAAAGTGGTTTAGAAGAAGCAAGTCATATTCTAAAAGACATTGATGAAATATCGATTGTTCATTTAAGTAGTGATGATGTAGTTAGACATCCTCTTGTACAAAAAATCATTGAAAGATATGAAAAAAGTAAGGATTGATTTCCTTACTTTTTAAATGGAATCTGGATCAACTGTTTTTGATTCACTTGTGACTGCAGCTTTTGCGATATTACAACAATGATCTCCCATACGTTCGAGTGTACCTAAGATATCACAATATACACTTTCTGCGATAGGTGAAGTACATGTGTGATTACTCATTCTCTTGAAGTGAGATTCTCTTGCGTCATACTCTAATTGATCCATCTCATCTTCTAAAGCCAATAATCTACCATAAGCAATTTGGTTCTTTGTCACAAAGATTTCTACTGTTAGATCAAACATTGTAATGAATTGTTCATACATGTGATTCATATCAGCTAAAGCGAAGTTTGTAAATTCATGTTCATCAGTATAGACCATGTTATAGAATTCACCTAGATTAATTGCCAAATCTCCAATTCTTTCTAAATTTTTCGTTGTATCTAAATATAATCGGTTATCTAAGATATCTTGTTCTGTTAAATTTGGTTGTACAGATAATTGAATCAAATATTCAGTAATCTTTTTATCAAATTTATTACACATGGATTCATTTCTCTTTAAGATTTCCATGTCTTCTTCAGAACCTTTTTCATTTAAGAATACTTGAGTTTGTTTGATATCTTCTTTTACGACATCACTCATTTTTAAGATTGCTTGTTGACCTTGTTTCAATGCATAAGCAGGTAATACAGATGCGACATTAGTATCTAATTCATCAATATCAACTTCCATGAGTTCAGGTTCTTTACCAGGAATAACTTTCTTAACAAGTTTAACAAGTTGATTTACAAATGGAACAAATAATAATGTTGTAACAGTCTTAAATATAATATTCGCTACCGCTATCTGCATCATTGGATTTAATCCAGAAAATACATTTCCAATAAATGCAGTGTAAGGTACTAAGCAAATCATACCAATGATACCACCAATGGCATTCAAAATCGTATGCATCGCAGCTGTACGTTTACCTGAAGTACTACCACCAATGGATGCTAAGATACCTGTCATTGTTGTACCGATGTTTGCACCTAACATAAATGGAATGGAAGCACCTAATGAAACAGCACCAGCTGCGTATAATTTTTGGATGACACCAATCGTTGCGGCAGAGGATTGTAATGCAGCAGTAATCAATATACCAGCTAAGAATCCAAGTAATGGATTTTGTGCCATGCTTAAGGCAAAGTTTGTGAATTCTGGTAATTGTTTGAGTTCAGCTAATGCACTACCCATCGCATCCATACCATAGAAGATCAACCCAAATCCAAGAATAACATCTCCTAGATATTTGATCTTTTGTTTTCCACCAAAACAAATCAATAACGCTCCAACAAATACAATGTACATCGCATATTTATCTAAACTAATAGAAATCAAAAAGGATGTAATCGTTGTACCAATGTTTGCACCTAATACAACTCCTGCAGCTTGATTCAATGACATCAATCCAGCTCTAACTAGACCAATAATAATTGCGGTCGTTGCACTACTTGATTGTAATAATATTGTTAAAAGGATACCAATAATAATTCCAGAGAATGTATTTGATGTATATTTATCAATATAATCACGAAGCTTATCTCCGGCTACGGCTTTTAAGCCATCTCCCATAAAGGTAATACCGAACATGAATAGACCGAAACCACCGAGAATCATGTTCCAGCTAATTGAACCTAAAGTCATATTTCCTCCCGAAAATCTTAATTTCAATTATAATTTTACCAAAACTTTATAATCTTCCAACATAAATTTTACATTTGTTTTAAATTTCAAAAGTGTTTTCTTTACGTGTATAATAGTAAACAGAGGTCAAAAACATGGAAATCACATTAATCAATCATACAAACCAACCAGTCGAAAAATATGAAGCATTATTTCAAAAGATATCAAAAAGTGCAGAAAAAATATTAAAGTTACCTAATGATTATGAATTATCAGTAACTTTTGTTCGTTCACAAACGATTCATAAAATCAATCGTGATTATAGAGGAATTGATCGTCCAACAGATGTGATATCTTTTGCGATAAGAGATAATGAAGATGATTTCATTCCAGAAGAAGAAAAAGATCTAGGAGATATTTTTATTAATATTAATTATTGTAAGAAACAAGCTAAAGAATATGGCCATTCTTATGATAGAGAAATGGGATTTCTATTTACACATGGAATGTTACATTGTTTAGGATATGATCATATGAAAGAAGATGATGAAAAAGTCATGTTTGCGTTACAGGATCAAATTCTTGATCCAATTATTCAAAGAGGTGGAAGATGAAAAGTGGATTTGTAGGACTCGCAGGAAGACCAAATGCTGGAAAAAGTACATTAACGAATGCATTAGTAGGTGAGAAAGTCGCAATTGTATCTTCAAAGCCACAAACAACAAGATCTGAAATCAGAGGTATTTTGACACGTGAAGATTGTCAAATCATCTTTACTGATACACCTGGTATTCATAAGCCAACATTACGTTTAGATTCTAGAATGAATAAAGAAGCATTTGATGTCATGCAAGGTGTGGATGTGATTTATTTAGTTGTGGATGGTTCAACACCTTTTGGAAAGGGAGATGAATTTGTTTTAGAAGCAGTAAAAAATACAGGATTACCAGTATTTTTGATTTTAAACAAGATTGATAAGATGGATGATAAAGACATCATGAAGAATCTTGTTACTTGGCAAAAGAGATATGAATTTGCGGAATTCTTTCCAATGAGTGCGAAATTCAATCGCTCTTTTGAAGACTTAATTAAAACAACAATGAAGTATCTTCCAGAAGGGGATTTATTATATCCAGAAGAAATCGTTTCTGATGGTGCAGAAAACTTTAGAATTGCGGAATTGATTCGTGAAAAGATCTTAGATTACACACGGGAAGAAATTCCACACGCTGCAGCAGTACGAATCGATAACAAAGAATTCAAAAAAAATGCTTGTTATATCCAAGCAACAATTCTAGTAGAAAAAGCTTCTCAAAAACCAATCATGATTGGTAAACAAGGAAAGATGTTAAAAAGAATTGGTGTTGCCGCAAGACAAGATATTGAAAAACTATTAGGAAAACAAGTATTCTTAGAACTATTTGTTCGTGTTGAAGATGAATGGAGAAGTCATGACCATCTCATCAGTGAATACGGATATGGTGGTGCTGGTAACGATAATGAATGATAAAGTTACAGGCTTCGTATTAAAACAATCGGATTATAAAGACTATAGTGTCATTCTTACAGTACTAACAAAAGAATATGGAAAGTTATCGATTGTCGCAAGTGGGATTCGAAAACCAACAAGTAAGAACGCTGGAAGAGTACTTCCATATACGAAATCTGAATTTTTGATTGATTATAAACAAGGAAAAACAATCTTTACATTAAAGAATGTTTCTTTGATACAAACTTATAAAAATATTCATTTAGATTTAAACCTATCCACATGTGCATCTATGATGGCTGAAATCACAGATGCTTTCCTCATGCAAGGAAATGAAAGTGAATATTATGAAGAAGTCTATGAAGCATTAGATCATAGTTTTTCTTTGTTAGAAAATCACAAAGATCCGATTACGATTCTATGTTTGTTCTGTAGTACAGTGATGAAATGCTTTGGAATTGGTGTGGATGTAGATGAATGTGTACATTGTGGATCTAAACTTGTACAGGCAATATCTATCAAAGATGGTGGCTTTTTATGCAAAGAATGTGCACAAAAAGAAAACATTTCTTTACAAGACGCAGTTTCTTTAAAACGATTTCGTTTAGTTTCTAAGGCAAGTCTAGAACATTATGAAATCGTAGAACAAGCAGGTGGTGCTACTTTTGAAGACTTGAATACGTTTATGCAAATAATTCATACACATACAGGGATTCAAATACGTTCTTTTGAATTATTTTCTAGAATATTTAAAAAGTAATATGTTAAGATGACCTTTACGAAAGTGGAGGTTATTTCTATATGGAAATCATAGATGTACATTCTCATATTGTGAGTCAAGCATACTTAAATGTTTTAAAAAAGCATGGTAAAGAAAATGAAGATGGTTTTCCTACACCAAGTTGGTCAATTGAGGAACACTTAGAATATATGAATAAAGTAGGTATCACAAAATGTATTCTTTCTGTTTCTTCACCACATTTCTATTTTGGGGATATTGATGAAACAATCCAATTAGGAAAAGACATTGACGAAGAAATGTCTGCGTATAAAAAACAATATCCAAATCAATTTATGTTCGCTTCTTCTTTACCATTACCAAATATCAATGCTTCTATCAAGGCAATAAATTATGCATATGACGTATTAGATGCAGACGCTATCAAGATTCCAAGTAACGCACACGGATTATATCCAGGAAACAAAAAATATGAACCACTATTTCAAGTTTTGAATGAAAGAAAGGCAATTGTCATCCTTCATCCAACTGCACCATTAGAATATCCAAAAGATTGTTTTACTTCAGGTCCATTACCATTATTTGAATTTTTAGGAGATACGACACGAGCAGTGGTTGATTTAATTGTTTCAGGATATTTAGAAAAATATCCAAATGTAAAAGTGATTGTTCCACACTGTGGTTCCTTTTTGCCAAACATCATTGATCGATTAACTGGAATTTCAGAAGTGTTAGCGAAACAAGAAATTGGGAAGAAAGTCTCAGTAGAAAAAAGTATGCAGTCTTTGTATTTTGATATTGCTGGAGATGCATTACCTTCAGGAATCAAGATATTAGAAACAATGGTAGAGGAAGATCATATCTTGTTTGGAGGAGATTTTCCTTATACACCAAAAGAAAAAATTCAAACAAAAGTAAAACAACTTCTAGAATCTAAAGATATTCCATTAGACATAGAGAAAATCATGTATAAAAACGCACAAAACTTGTTTCAGAATAATCATTGAGGTGGATTGAATCGGGTGTTCAAAAGTGCTATATTA
>CAVKTV010000101.1:0-6791 GCA_963659075.1 Lachnospiraceae bacterium
TATTTGGATTATCTAATATCACTGAAAACATAAAACTGTCACTAAACGTTAATTTTTCAAAATCTTTACACATATGAATATTACCTTCCTCAATATACTATTCACATGTTTTTTGAATTATCCTCAAAATTCATTCAATTTCAGAAACGTATTTTTCAACTGTCTCTGCATCGATACCGCCTTGATACGCTGTAATTCCATAAGAAAACTCACCATCCGTCCAAGAGATTGCTGTGAACTTTTGACCATCACCACGTTCTTTTACTTCTTTACCATCAATTTCCACTTTGTTGATAACTGAATAAATATTATCATCTGTATTCAAAATATCCTTACCGCAATATTTTGCCTTATCAATACGAATGATATCATCACCATTTTCATCTTTAAATGTAACTTCTGAAATCTGATAAGAAAATACTCTATAAGAAACGTCAGTATATGTCTCTGTTAACTCTGTAGGCACTTCTAAATCAAATCCCGCAATTCCCTTTGCCTGTAATTTAGATTCTAAATCCGTCCAAACTTGCGCTTGTGATTGGCCAAATGGAGATTGTGATACAACAACACAAGAATCACTATCTTGTTTCCCTTTTCCAAAAATCATATAAATGACAACAAATACTGCCGCAATCAAAAAAATCAATTTCATATAATCACTTTTATTTGTTGGCTTCTTTTCTACTTCTTTATTTTCCATTTACATTACCTCTGTTGTTTACTATTCTACCAAAAGAAAAGACACAATTCATAACGAACTGTGTACAATTCTTATTGAATGTCATAATCTTCGTATACACCTTGTAAGGCAAGTGTTTGATTCGCAACATTTAAGATATCAGAAATGATTGCGCCAGGCTGTGTAAAGAATTTACGTGAAGCAATTACAGTATCCTCTTTTACAGCTGTCTCATAACCACTTAATTCCATGATTTCAACAAATGCTTTTCTTTCTTCTTCCTGATCAAACTTCACTCTATGTTGAACTGTAACTAATACATCTTCTTCATAACTTGTATTGAATTCATCATTTTTATTTAAGATCTTTTCAATAAAATCAGGATCTAGATAAGGATATACTGCAGCGATTTCTTGAACTTCTTCACTTTTACCTTCTGCAGAATATGTTTTTACAGATTTTTCTTTTGGTTCTTCACCATCATCAATCTTGATAAAATGAATTTCTTCATCCTTATCTTCATCTTTCTTTTTTAATAAATATACAGCTGCAGCTGTTCCAACAGTCGCTAGTGCTAGCATACCTGCAGTTAAAATCGATTTACGAGACATAACAGCTCCTCCTATTTGCGTTATTATTGTAACACATTATGAGATTCCAAATACTGCATTATTTCAACAGCATTCGTTGCAGCACCTTTTCGAATTTGATCACCACAGCACCACAATGTAATACCATTTTCATTTGTTAGATCCTGACGAATTCTTCCAACATAAACAAGATCTTGGTCACTTGTCATTAATGGTGTTGGTACACCATCATACAAAACGTCACCTTCAAACTTTGAAATTGCTTCTTTTGCTTGAGATAAAGAAACATGTTCTTCTGTCACAAAAGAAGCAGAAATAGAATGGGAACGATATACAGGAACACGTACGCATGTACATGTCACTAGCAATTCTGGTAAGTGTAATATTTTTCTACCTTCATTCTGCATCTTCATTTCTTCTGTTGTATATCCATTGTCCAAAGTCGATCCAATATCTGCAATCACATTGTATGCAATCTGAGCAGGGAAAACATTAACAGACACTTCATCATTCTTTTCAATTGCGTCAATTTGTTGTTTTAATTCTTCAATGCCATGCATACCTGCACCACTGACAGCTTGATATGTGCATGCATGTATTGTTTTGATTTTGGATATTTTAGAGATTGGTGCTAATGCCATCAATGTAATGATTGTGGAACAGTTTGGATTCGCAATCGTTCCATGATGTTTGAAAGCATCTTCTCCATTGATTTGTGGAATGACGAGTGGTACATCCTCTTCCATACGAAATGCAGAACTATTATCAATGTAAATAGCTCCTGCTTTTTCTATCATTGGACGATATTCTTTACTTAGACTATTCGATACTGCACCAAGTACATAATCTAAACCATCAAAGCATCCTTCTTCTACGACTTGTACAGAATATTCTATTCCTTGAAAAAGATATTTTTTTCCAAGTGATCTACTTGAAGCGAATATTCGTAATTCTTCAACATCAAGTTTTCTTTCTTCCATGCATGCCAACATTTGTTGACCAACTGCACCTGTAGCTCCAACAATTCCAACTTTCATCTCTTTTCTTCCTCCAAAACAAACTTATCGTAGATTGCTTTGATTGCTTTTTCAAAGTCTTTGTCTTCTACACCAATCATAATAGTCAATTCATAAGAAGATTGTGAAATCGTACGAATGTTAATATGATTTCTACCAAATTCACTCAACAATTGTCCAGAAATACCTGAACGTTGTTTCATTTCTCTACCTACTACCGCAATCATCGCTTGATGATCTTCAACACGTAGATCTTCTGGTTTCAACTCTTTTCTTAATTCACCTAAGATTTCATATAAACAATGATTGATCAAACTTGTTTGCACAACAATACTATACGTATCTACTGTTACAGGAACAGCTTCAATCGAAACATTATATTTTTCAAAAATCGTTAATAACTTTCTTAAGAAACCAATTTCAGCGCTAGAATGAGCTTTCATCAAAGAAATGACTGTATAGTTTTTTCTACCTGTAATTCCTGTAATCAAGTGAGGCATATCCACTTTATCCATTTCGCTACAATCTTCCATAATCATCGTACCAGGATGAGATGAATCATTTGTATTGCGAATGTTGATTGGAATATTTTTTTCTTTTACAGGAAAAACAGAATCATCATGTAATACATTCGCTCCCATATAACACATTTCTCTTAATTCAGAATATGTAATTCTAGGAATCGATATTGAATTTGGTACGATTCTAGGATCAACGACCATAAATCCAGAAACGTCAGTCCAGTTTTCATAAACATCCGCATCAATGATATTCGCTATCACTGCACCCGTAATATCAGAACCACCACGGCTCATAACCTTGATTGTTCCATTAGGTAATGCACCGTAAAAACCTGGAACAAGAATCTTTCCACTACCTTTTGCGTATCCTTGTAACTTCTCAGTTGTTTTCTGCATATCAATCGTTCCATCATACTTAAACATGATAACGTCTTGTGCATCCACAAATTGAGCTCCTAAGTATTCCGCTAATAGTTTACCTGTTAAATATTCACCACGAGAAACCAAATAATCTTCTGCTTCTCCATGTTGAATAATCTTTCTCATTTGTTCAAATTCTTTATCAAGATCCAATGTCAAATGTAAAGCATCTTTAATACTTTGATATTTATTCACAATCAATTCAAAGATATTTTCATAAGATACCCCATATTTAATATGTGCTTGTATCAAATACAACAAGTCAGTCACTTTATGATCTTCATGACTTTCTTTTCCACAAGCAGAAGTTACAATAAACTTTCTTGACGGATCACTTTCAACTATATTTTTTACTTTTTCAAACTGTTTTGCGTTCGCTACAGAAGAGCCCCCAAACTTTGCAACTTTGATCATTTCACAACCTCCGCAACAAATATCTCTTTATCTTCAACAGAGTTGATTCTCTTTACTAAATCATTCAATGTCATTTCTTGTGTGATACAAGCATATTCCATTTTTTCTTCTATTACATCTTCAAACACAGATAAATCTTTTGTACGAATGTAATAAACACCTTTCGCATTTTCATTATGAATACTCTTTTCTTCCATATGAAGTTCCATGCTTTCTTCATGAAGAATATCAATAATATCTTGTACAACTGCATGTGCTGTAGGCAAAGAACCTGCCCCTTGTCCAATATAGACAGCTTTTCCTAATGTTTTAGAGTCAGATTCAATTGCGTTGAAGTTCAAAGGAATCGAAGAAAATACATCTTCTGATTTTAAGAATGTAGGCATGACACTTGCTTGGATACCGTTTTCCAATACAGTTCCTTTTCCAATCATTTTTAATACATACCCATGTTCTCTACAATAATCTAGATCCTTAGAATCTACATAACGAATCCCAAACATTGGAATATCTTCTGGTTTTACATATGCACCAAAAGCCTTCAAACAACTCAATGCCACTTTAAAACGCACATCATATCCATCAATGTCATCCGTTGGATCTTTTTCAGCATAACCCAATTTCTGTGATTCTTTTAACATTTCATCAAAGTTCTTTTTTTCTAAGAACATACGATTCAAAATATAATTTGTTGTGCCATTAAAGATTCCTCTAAATGACTCAATTGAATCAATTCTTTCACAACGTTCTAGATTTGCCATCCATGGAATACCACCACCACAACTTGCTTCATAATGCAAGCTCACTTCATTTTCTTTAGCGGAAGCATGCAAATGTTGTATACAAGTCGCAAACATCTTTTTATTAGATGTCACAAAGTGTTTTCCATGTTTAATTGCTTCGATTGCGTAAGAATGTGCAGGTTCTATTCCACCCATACATTCTACAACCACATCTATTTCAGGATCACATAAAATAGAAGAAGCATCCGTTGTCATTCTTTCATCTGTAATTTCACTATCATCTTTTACTAATATTTTTACAACTTCAATTTGTTTTGTATCGCTTGTTTCACTGGCATCAATGATTTTTCTAACACCACTACCTACAACGCCATGTCCTAGTAATCCAACTTTCATGATTTCTTCTCCTCTTTTTATTTCTCTTTTATTTCCAAAATAGCTCCTCGATTTGCGGAAGTCACCATTGCTTGATAACGAGCTAAATATCCATCTATATTTCGATTTGATTTTGGTTTCCAATTTTCTTTTCTAAAATTCAATTCTTCATCACTGACTTGTAATTCCAATCGATGATTTTCAATATCAATCAAAATCACATCACCTTCTTCAATAAACGCAATCGGACCACCAACTGCAGCTTCTGGACTAACATGTCCAATCGAAGCACCTCGTGAAGCTCCTGAGAATCTGCCATCCGTAATTAACGCTACGGTAGAACCAAGTCCCATTCCAATGATCGCGGAAGTTGGATTCAACATCTCACGCATTCCAGGTCCTCCTTTTGGACCTTCATAACGAATCACAACAACATCTCCATCATGAATTTGTTTTGAAAGAATCGCTTGGATTGCATCCTCTTCACAATCAAATACTCTAGCCGGGCCAACATGTTTCATCATTTCGGGTGCGACTGCACTTTGTTTAACAATTGCGGTATCTGGTGCAAGATTTCCCTTTAGTACCGCAATACCTCCACTTTCCATATATGGATCATCAATTGGTCGAATCACTTCAGGATTACGATTTATGACACCTTTTATATTCTCTCGCATTGTTTTCCCAGTTACTGTTATGCCATCCAAATATAATAAATCTTTCTTGGCAAGTTCATTCATTACCGCATATACACCACCTGCCATATTTAAATCTTCCATATAAGTAGGACCAGCAGGTGCTAAATGGCATAAGTTTGGAGTATGATTAGAAATCTCATTCGCAATCTCCATATCTAATGCTATTCCACATTCATGTGCAATCGCAGGTAGATGCAACATTGTATTTGTTGAACAACCTAATGCCATATCAACTGTCAAAGCATTAATGAAGGCTTCTTTCTTCATGATATCACGTGGTCTAATATCCTTTTCTAAAAGTTGCATCACAGCGTATCCTGCTTCTTTCGCTAATCGAATCCTTGAAGAATACACAGCTGGAATCGTTCCGTTTCCTTGTAGACCCATTCCAATTGCTTCAGTTAAACAATTCATAGAATTGGCTGTATACATTCCAGAACAAGATCCACAAGTTGGACACACATTTTCTTCATATTCATGTAAATCATTCTCTGTAATCTTCCCCGCTTGATATTCACCAACGGCTTCAAACATAGAAGATAAGGAACGTTTTCTCCCTTGTACATTTCCCGCGAGCATTGGACCACCAGAAACAAATACAGTTGGAATATTGATACGAGCAGCTGCCATTAATAAACCCGGAACATTTTTATCACAATTCGGTATCATTACTAAGCCATCAAATTGATGTGCCTTTGCCATACATTCCGTTGAATCCGCAATCAATTCTCTAGAGACAAGTGAATATTTCATTCCACTATGTCCCATCGCAATACCATCACACACTGCAATCGCAGGGAACATAACCGGTACACCACCAGCTTCCGCAATTCCTAGTTTGACTGCCTCGCATATCTTATCTAGATTCATATGCCCAGGAACAATTTCATTATAAGAACAAACAATGCCAATCATTGGCTTTTTCATTTCTTCTTCTGTAAAACCAAGTGCGTGAAAAAGACTACGATGTGGTGCTTGTTGAATTCCTTCTTTGACTTTTGAACTATTCATAAATACCTCCGCATGTACTTATTTCAAAAACACTTGTATTTAAATCTTGAACATAGTATCATAACTCATGATGTATTACAAGGAGGATTTTATGGAATACGTAAGTAGCAGAAATAAAAAAGATATTTTAGAAAGTCATAACGCCGTCATTCATGGTTTAGCCAAGGATGGTGGCCTTTATACACCTCAAAATATTGACTTCCATTTTGATATTGAAGAGATGCTTGATCTATCCTATCAACAAATGGCAACAAAGATCATTCATGCGTTTCTATCTGATTATTCAAAAGATGAAATCCAAAAATGTGTAAATGACGCATATGA
>CAVKTV010000102.1:0-6737 GCA_963659075.1 Lachnospiraceae bacterium
AAAAAGTCAAAATTTACCGATATTTACGATAAATTTCAACTTTTTAACTCTTCTTAAATTTTTAGTTACACATTTTTTTCAAAGTTAAGGTTTCCACCAAAAGAAAAAGAGTCTTTCGATATACAAAAGGCTCTTAATGTCTTACACTTCTTCTGCGATTTTAATATTTTCACGAATCCCTTCACAACATTCACGAAACTTTTTCTTTTCTTCTTCGTTTAAAGGTAATTCTAAGACTTTTTCAAATCCATCTTTTCCAATGATACATGGCACACCAGCATAGATATCTGATTCTCCATATTCGCCATCTAATGCACATGTTGCGGAAAGAATAACTTTTTCATCATGGAATACCGCATTGATCATTCTTGTTACAGTAGTCGCAATGCCATATTCTGTACATTGTTTCCCTTTGAATGTTAACCATCCAGCTTCTATAACTTCTTTCATCAATTGTTCTTTATCAAACTGAAATTGAGGATATTTCTTTTCTAATACTGATAATGGAACACCTTGGAAATAAACACTTGACCAAGGACAAAATTGATAGTTTCCATGTTGACCAATCATGAACGCTTCAATGGAGTTGTGGTTAACGGTTGTATATTGACTTAACTTCGATAACAATCTAGAAGTATCTAAACAAGTCCCTGTACCAATAACATGTCCTTTAGGAAGATCTAGAATCTTTGCGATTTCTCTTGTGACAACATCACAAGGATTTGTTACATTTACAAGTATCCCTTTAAATCCACTATCTTTGATTTGTTGCGCACATGAGCGAGCAAGTGGGATTGTGAATTTCAATTCGGCAGCACGATCTGTATTCCCAACTAATAGCCCTACATTACCAGCCGTATATACTATGACATCACAATTTCCCAAATCTTGAAATGTTCCTGCGTGCACATAACACTTTTGTTTTGCGTAAGGTACAGCGTCATTTAAGTCTTGAACTTGGCTTGTAAGTTTTACTTCATCTTTTGAAATCAAAACAAGTTCATCCGCGATTCCTTGTAGTAATAATGCATAGGCAACATGTGCACCAACATGTCCAACACCTATAATTCCTACTTTTCTTAATTCCATACAATCACCTTCAATCTTTAATAAATTTTTCATCCTGTTGTGGAATTTGATTATCACTATAATACCTTTCCACCTTCATATGCAAATCATATTTTTCACGAAGATGAAATATTACATCCATCATCTTGGATTGATGATGTACATCTATTGATTCCTGGTCTTTCCAACTGTCAATCAATAACACTGTATTTTTATCATCCATTGGAAAGAAATATTCATAGCGAAGATTTCCTTCTTCTTTTCGAATTGCTTCGACTGTTCCACTAGAAATCATCTCTTCTGCGAATTTTCTTGCGGCTTCTCCTTCTCCAGAATAATAAATATTCACTGTAATTGCCATTACTCTTTGACCTCTAAGATTTCACCAACAAACATCCAATGAGCTTCCCATTCACCATCTTCATTGACAGGATACGCTCTTGGATTAGACTTATAGTATTCTTGAATATCTTCACTTAGACCAGCTTTTTCAAATTGTCCTTGATATAACTTTCTACACAAGAAAGTTGTTTCTGCCTCTTGATATGTAATGCTTTCCCCAATTTCAATTGGTGTTAATCCCGCATTGACTGCTTTATCTTCATTTCTTCCAGTATGTGACCCCATATAACCTAAAGCTTTCTTATACTCTGCATCAAAAAAGCTTACTGTAAAATAATCATTGTCTTTTAACATTTCACATGTATAACGTGCAGGATGTACATATACCGTTACAATTGATCCTGTTTGATTTGGCTTTGTCCAAATCGTTCCAAAGCTTCCCCAACCAATCGTACATCCATTATGATGCTCTTTGTTTCCAGTCGTCACTAATGCCCACTGATTCTTGAACATATCAAACACTTTATAATCTTGATTCATTAAATCTTCCATACCAAACAACTCCTTTTCTTAATATTAAGAAAAATCTTTAAAAACGCAAGTGTTATGAATCTAAGTTCATTTCATTTTCATTTCAAATATGGTACCCTTTTGTTAGAGGTAATTTTATGAAAAAATACACAAAACAATTATTAACACTACTCGCTTCAACAACATTGGTTGCTTGTTCTAGTACAAAAACACAATCTGCTTTTTCTGTATCTCAAGAAGATGAAACTAAAATCATTGGAGGATATACAGTTGTTGATTCACCAGAAATCACAGATGAAATCCAAACGATTTGTGACAAAGGATTAGAAGGTATGGTTGGTGCTACCTATACACCTATCGCATTATTATCAACACAAGTCGTATCCGGAACAAATTATCGCATTCTTCTCGCAGTAAAACCTGTCGTTTCTGATGAAGAAGAAGCTACAGAAACATATTCTATTGCGGTTTTCTATGAAAATTTAGATGGTGAAGTCGAACTAAAAAGTATGCCAGAAACAGATATCGAAACATATACTTCAGATGACTTAGTTGGTGGTTGGACAAAAGCTAGTTCACCTGTTATGACATCAGAAGCACAAAATGCATTCACTTCTGTAAACAAAGATTCTTCCGCAACAGCTATCGCATTATTATCTACACAAGTCGTATCTGGAACAAACTATCGCATTCTTTGTGAAGATGATGATACATATTCTGTTCAGACGATTTATGAAGATTTAAAAGGAAATTGTGAATTAACAAATACAGAAACATTCCCTGAGGACGAATGATGAAATACATACAATTTGAATCACTAAAAAGAGTTAGTACGATTGGGATTGGATGCATGCGTATCGCAAATATGTCTACGCAAGAAGCAGATACTTTCTTTCGTACAGGATTAGATGCAGGCATTAACTTTGTTGATGAAGCAGATATTTATGGTGGTGGTAAAAGTGAAGAAGTATTAGGTTCTGTTTTACAAGGAAATCCACAATTAAGAGATCAATTATTCATACAATCTAAATGTGGTATCTGTGATGGTTATTTTGATTTTTCTAAAGAACACATTTTAAATTCTGTTGATGGAATTCTAACAAGATTAAAAACAGATTACTTAGATTCTTTACTATTACATCGTCCAGATGTATTAATGGACGCAAATGAAGTAGCTGAAGCATTTGATCTTTTATACAAACAAGGAAAAGTTCTATCTTTTGGTGTGAGTAATATGTCTAGCGGACACATTGCATACTTACAAAAAAATCTTTCTCACAAATTAACTGTCAATCAATTACAAGTTAGTTGTGCACATACACCAATCATTGATGGTTTATTACATGAAGATATGTTAGATGAATCTAGTATCAAACATGATTCCAATATTCTTCCTTATATGCAAACAAACAATATTGGTTTACAAGTTTGGTCTCCACTTCAAAAAGGATATTTTGAAGGCGTATTCTTAAACGATGAGAAATATCAAAAACTCAATGATCTTCTAACTGAGATTGGGAAAGAATATAACGTTACAGCTGATACAATTGCGTATGCTTGGTTATTACGTATTCCTTGTCAGACGCAAGTCATCGTAGGTACTACAAAACCAGAAAGGCTCGTATCAGCTTCTCAAGCAACAGATATCTCATTAACAAGAAAACAATGGTATAACATCTATACCGCAAGTGGAAAAATACTTCCATAACAACAAAAAATATAAAGTAAAAAAAGAACTACATATTAATCGTAGTTCTTTTATTCATCTATTATTTTTGACTGTAACTATATGCGCTTTTTCCAGCGATATATCCCATATGTGCACCTACCGCTAAAGCTTCGCAACCTGGATAATAATCTCCAAAATAAGAACCTGATGAAATAATTCCTGCAGCGTATAATCCTAATATCGCATTTCCATCTTGATCAATTACTTCAGCGTTTTCATTTGTTAATATGCCACCATAATTCCCTCTAGTACAATTGTATTCTTTTACTGCATAGTATGTTCCATCATCAATTGCGCTAAGATATTGACTATCTTTTTCACAATCTGTATCTTCTTGATTTGTGCACATAAGATTATATCGATCTATGGATTCTTGAAGTTTTTCTTTAGAAATTTCAATATCATTCGCTAAAGATTCAATACTTGTTTCTTTATATGCTTGTATCACACTATTACTAGAAGTTTCCTCTAGATATTCATCTAAATTCAGAAATTTATCTGCGATTTCTTGATCCATGATGACCCAACCATAATCTGCTTCTCCATCATTCACAAAATAAATCATTTGATCATGTGTGCCTGCAGTTTCTGATATTTTTCTTTCACCACTTGTATTTATCAATAAACATTCATATGGATAAGAATTATATGGTTGACCAACAATGGGCATATCATATGGATCTGGAGCGAATATTCCACTCATTGATTCTTGAAATTCATCTAAAACAGCACCAACATTTAAAGCCATTGTAATTCCATCACCAGTATTACCAATCGCAGTAGCTGTATAATTACCAGATGCAGTTTCACAAAGTTCTTCTGTCATTTCTTCATTTTGTGCGTAATCACCAGTCGCTAAGATTACGGATTTTGCGTTGTATGTTTTCGTTCCATATTTCGATTCAGAAATAACACCTGTAATTGTTTGATCTTTATTTTGAATAAGAGAAGTCGCAGGTGTATCAACATAAATATCTCCACCTATATTCAAAAAAGCATTCTTTAAATACTTTAATAGATTCTCACCACCTTTTTGTTTTGTTGTAGCAGTCGATAAATGAATTTTATTTGCGTTTTGAACCGCTTTATCAGAAGCGTCTGGGTAGAAATAACTATCTTCCTTGATTTCATAAGTAATTCCAGTATTCAATATCATTTCCATTAATTCAGGACTACTAGATAACATAGAATCCACTTTATTTTCATCTACTTGATTTTTTTCTTGTATTTTATTTCTAGAAAGCCAAACACTTTTTGTTTTATCAACTATATCTTCATCTTTAGCCATCAAAAATATCCCAGAACTAAAGATAGAAGTGCCACCAACAATACCAAGTTTTTCAATGATTGCGACTTTTGCACCTAATTGTGCTGCATTTAATCCAGCACATAGACCAGCAATTCCACTACCAACAACTACAACATCATAGTCATATGTTTCATCTATACTTTTCGTCTCTACTTCTTTCAAAAATGCATTTTCTTGATTGGCTTGTTTAAGAACATCTTTCATTGCCGACAAAAACGCATTACTAGAAATCGTTGCCCCAGATACTGTATCGACATTAATAGTTTGATTTGAAAGCACGCGTTCTTTCATGATTGTTAATGCTTCATCACCAACACCAGCACTTTCATTTTCACTTGTAATTTTAATATCTTTTATCTGATTATCTTGTAACGTCACATCAATTGCGATATTTCCACCAATGCCTTGTGAAGTTGCAGAATATGTATTTGAGCTATTTGTGTTTAGATTACAACCTAACATAGAAAGCATCATAGATAAAACACATATCAAAGATAGTTGCCTTCTCATAGTTTAACTTCTACCGTATTCTCTTTCACTTCTATTTTTCTTGTTAAGTTACTTACAATATCACTAGATACTTGATCATCTAAATGTTTCAAAATATCTTCATTGATTAAATCAGAAGTAAATGTAATTCTTAGATTATCCAATTTTTCCGCATAACTAATTGACATATTCATATCAATATCTTTGTAAAGTTTAAAGAATAGATTATAAATCAATTCTTCAATTACTAAGATTGTTTCGTTGATTCTCTTTGTGTTGAACAATTGTTTCTTCATAAACGCTGTAGATTGACCAATTAAATCATAGAAATCAAAAGTATTACTATGAATATCATAGTTAAAGCTTCTAATTTGATAAATAAATTGTTTTGTTTTAGGTTTTTGAGGATCATGGAAAATCTGTTCAGAAGTTCCATCTTCATAAATACCTTTTTCATCCATATAGAAGACTCTATTTGAAACGTTTTCCGCAAAATCCATTTCATGTGTGACAATCAACATTGTCATTCCATCATCCGCAAGTTTTTTTATAACAGCTAACACTTCACTAGAAATACTTGGATCCAATGCACTTGTTGGCTCATCAAATAAAATGATTTCTGGATGCATCGCTAAAGTTCTTGCGATAGCTGCTCTTTGTTTTTGACCACCAGATAAGGAATCTGGATAATTCATCGCTTTAGCGGAAAGTCCAACTTGTTCTAACAGTTGCATGCCTTCTTCATATGCAGACTGTGCATCTTTTCCTAATAGTTGCATTGGAGCTAACATGATATTTTCAATCACTGTCATATGATTGAATAAATTAAAGGATTGGAATACCATTCCCATTTTCTGACGAAGTTCTAATAGTTTCTTTTTATCCGCTGTTGTGATATCTTCACCATCAATATAAACATGACCACTTGTAGGAGTATTTAAACGATTAATACATCTTAAAAATGTACTCTTTCCACAACCAGAAGGTCCAATAACAGAAATAACATCACCTTTATTAATTTCAACATTTACATTTTTTAATATTTCATGATGAAATGTCATACATAGATCTTCAACTTTAATCATCTTTTAACTCCTTTCAATATTTGTTTTCTTAATTTAGGATTCATTTTCTTCTGTATGAGGTTCAAAAGAAGAATGAATAAATATGTAACCGCAAAGTAAATGATTGCCGTAGCGATAAGTGGGAAGAAAGCTTGATATGTTCTACTTCTTACAATATCAGATACTTTTGTTAAGTCACTAATTG
>CAVKTV010000103.1:0-6735 GCA_963659075.1 Lachnospiraceae bacterium
ATTTAATACTTCTCTAGATTCACCAATTTCTTGAGATTTATTTGTTAATACGATTTCATCAGTTGAACACTGCAACTTATTGATTGTCATATTATCATTCTTAATGAATGTAGTACGATCAATTGCCTTAATGAGGTCTTGTCGATTCATCACTAATTTATAAGAAAAATCATTTGGAATTAAACGATCCGTTTCAGGATATCCACCATCTAATAAACGAGATTGTAAAATCATATCATCAATCACAAATTGTACTTTCTTATCATTTTGTGAAATCTTAATTGTTCCATTTCCATTTAACATTGTAGATTTTACTTCATTTAATGACTTAGAAGGAATTGTAATGTTGAAAGATAAATCAGAATCTAAATTAATAACTTTCTTAGCTAAACGATATGAATCAGTAGCAGTAACAATCAATGAATGATTTTCTAATTTAAAATTAACACCTGTTAAGACAGGTCTAGTTTCTTTAATACTAGCTGCGAATGAAGTTTCTTCGATTACTTCTGTTAATGAAGATTGTTCCATTTCAATGAAATCTGAAGGCATTGAAAAGTCGATTGTTGGATAATCATATGAATTCATACCATTGATTTTAAATACCGCAGAATTACCAGAGAATCGTGTTAAAGAACCATCAATGATTTCAACTTGAACAGATTCACTATCAATCTTTTTAACGATATCTAATAAATACTTAGATTCAATTAAGATAGATCCTACTTCTGAGATAATTAAATTATTATCATCATTCTTATGAATTGTTTTTTGAATAGAAATATCTGAATCACTACCAGTAATAATTAAAGTATCATTTTTAGCTTCTACTTTAATACCTCTTAAAGATGGTTGAGGTGAATTTGAAAATACCGCATGAGATACAATACTTAATGCATTTGATAATTCATTTTTATTGATCACGAAGTTCATGTGACTTCCTCCTTTTATATATATTTATTTAAGTATATTTATTGTTATTAAGACTGTGGAAATTGTGGAAAACTCTAAATATCCGCATAATAACAACATAATTTTATCATTTTAATATGTGGATATAAAGTGGATAAAATTGTTAATAACTAAGATAATTGTTTTTCAATATCACTTACAGCGTTTTTAAAAGCTTCATCTTTTTTGATTTGGCTTTCAACTTTTGTACAAGCAGAGATAATTGTAGAATGATCTCTACCACCAAACTCATCACCAATCTTAATATATGGGATATCTAATAGTTTTCTACAAAGATATATCGATATTTGACGTGCATTTGATATATTTTTCGTTCTAGTTTTCGATGTAATCTGTTGACGTGTCAAACCATAATAATCAGCTACTACTTTAATGATTTTTTTAGGAGATAGTCCTGTTTTATCTGAAACAACTGCTTGATTTTTTAATGCGTTCATTACAGTTTCAAATTTAATACATCCACCATCTGGTTGAAATTCAATTGCGTAGAATAATACACGATTCCAAGCACCTTCTAGATCTCTTACATTACCTGAAAAATTAGAAGCAATATAAGCTAGACCTTCTTGATCAACATCATCGATTCCATATCCGTTTTGTTTGATTTTACTCTGTAAGATAGCTAAAGAAGTTTCAAATTCAGGAGAATCGATTCCAACAGATAATCCAGAAGAAAATCTGGAGATTAAACGATCTTCTAATCCTTTGATTTCACGAGGCTGTCTATCTGAAGCAATACAAACTTGTTTTTTATTGTTTACGAGTTCGTTATAGATTGTAAAAAATATCTCATGTGATTTTTCTTTTCCTGCGAGGAATTGAATATCATCAACTAATAACAAATCAACGTTATACATATAATGCTTAAATTCTTCAATACGATTATCTCGAATCGCATTGACTACAGTTTCAACAAATTTTAAAGATTCTGTATAATAAACTTTCTTTGTTGGATCATTACTTTGTACGTAATTCGCAATTGCCATCAATAGATGCGTTTTTCCTAAACCTGAATTACCATAAATAAATAATGGATTAAAGAACTTACCAGGATTTAAAGCACAAGCTAAAGAAGCGGCTTGAGATTCTTTATTACAATCACCAACGATAAAGTTATCAAATGTACGATCTTTTTGAATCGGCATAGATTGAAAATCAAAATCATTAAATGAATTGATTGGTGTATTGATAATCTTTTCTGTAGGTAATTCATTTTCTTGATAAACTTCAATCAAAATACGATGATCTAGTTCTAATATATTCACAAAACAGTCAGAGATAATATCAGATTGACTTTGTAGAATTTGTTTATTCACAATATTAGGTGATATTAAAATAGCTTTATCTTCTGTTAATTCATATAAAGAACACGGTTTATAAAAGTTATTTATTAATTGCGTATCTATATTTTCATTAGTATGCATGTATTCTAAAACTTTATTCCACACATCTAAAAGATACTGATCTTTAGATAGTTTCATTTTATACTCCAATTTATATATTGCTCATATATTTTATGTCTATTATTGTGGAAAATCTATGTATTTTTGTGGATAAAAAAGTTATCCACAATTGTATAAAGATAAAATAAAAGCATAAATACCATATAAATTGTAGTTTTCCACAATTTTCCACAAATTTTAAAAGTTGATAAATAGTGGAAAACTTATAAACAATGTGGAAAACTGTTGATTTTGTGGAGAAGTATAGAAATTTTAAAAAGTAATACACATCTATCAACAATCAAAAAAATGCATAAATATCAATAAATATGAGTTTTCCACACTTTTCCACAATTGTGGAAAAGTGAAACTTTTTTATTGTGTATAAAATGTGGATAAATGTTAATAAAGTGAACAAATAAACATTAAAAACATGTTAATTATCAACAAAAATAAGCATATTTTTCCACAAAAAAAGAATAGTCATAGACTATTCTCATTCTGATACTGTTTCTTCTGTATTTTCTTCTACAGTTTCTTCAGGATCTGGTACATATTTGATAACTAAATGTCTGTTAGAACCTTCACCTTCAGATTCTGTACTGATGTTATGCCAATCATTCAATGTTTGGTGGATAACTTTACGTTCATCGTTTGGCATTGGATCAAGTTCAACATTTACATGTGATTTTTGAACTTGCTTGGCAATTCTTCTACCCATAGATCTTAACTTATAGTAACGATCATCTTTATAGTGGTTAACATCAATCAATACATCAATTCTCTTTTTGAATTCTGCATTCACTGCTGCTCTTACTACTGTATTGAAAGCAGATAATGTTTTACCCATCTTACCAATTAATACCGCATTGTTATCAGCGTTAAGATTAATGATGAATCCATCATTCTTTTCTTCAAGAGCAACTTCAATATCTAAATCAATTCCTGTAAAGAAATCTCCTAGATAATCAAAGATAAATTCTTTTACATCTTCTAATGTGAATACATTGGCTGTAATAGATTTACCAATACCAAGTACACCATCATTTTCTTCAGTAATCGTATAAGATAATTCTTCAACAGAACATCCTTTATCAATAGAAGCATTTTCTAGTAATTCTTCAATTGTTTTCGCAGTATAGGAAGTCATTATCTTGCTCCTTTCTTTTCAGCATTTTGTTTATCAATAACTTTTTGAACAACTAATGTCTTAACAATATTTACAAGTGAGTTGATAGCCCAATACAGAGCCATAGCACTTGGCCACATCAAACCAAACATTAAGATCATTGCCATCATATAGATCTGCATGAACTTCATAGATTTGTTATCAGATACTTCTGGTTTTCTATGATGTTTAGCAGCTTCTGCTTCCGCTTTCTTCTTTTGGATGATTTGAGGAAGCTTCATTGACATAAATTGACAAGCAGCCATGAAGATAAATAGTACTAAGTACATCCATCCTGCTGTATCACCACTCAATGCACCTTTGATTCCAGTTAATGGAGTAGAATCCATCTTCATTCCTAAGAATTGACCTGTTTGAACAGCTTCACTTCTTTGAACAGCCATATACATAGCCATCAAGATAGGAAATTGAATAAATGTAACTAATAATGTACCTGTAGGTGAGATGTTATATTTTTTGTATAGTGCTTGCATTTCAGCAGCTTGACGCATCTTAGATGTATCATCATCTCTACCTTCATATTTACGTTGAATCTTTTCTAATTCAGGTTGAATCAACTGCATTTGTTGCGTTGCGATAGTTGATTTATAAGTAACTAAGGCAACGATACCATTAACTAAGATTGTAATAACGATGATTGCTCCACCAACAGAAATCTTTGGTGCGAGTAAATTGATCAACTTACTTAATGGATAAACAAATATTGCACTAAACCAGTTTTCATCAGCCATAATGCTAGAAAATGTTGTATCGTTTGTGATTAAAATTACGTTGTTATTTGCATCTCTAGGAACAGTACAGCCTACTGTCATAACCACAAATAACATTAAGCACGACCATTTCAATATTTTTTTCATGCGGGGACTAAATTTCATTACCCTTCTCCTTAATTGTCTAACTACAACATTGTAGCTTTATTAAACAGTTTTTCCAAGCTCTTTTTGTTCGTAGCGTAGTTGTTATCTTTATATCCAAATCGAACAATAATGATGGCATCAAACTTACATGTATCAAAATCAATTAATTCTTCACACATCATACGAACTTGTCGTTTTAGTTTGTTTCTTTCAACCGCATTACCAATCTTCTTAGAAAGTGTAATACCAATACGATTCATATTTTCTTTTTTTGGAAGATAATATAATGCAAATTGACCATTTGTAACTTTCTTTCCAGTATGAATTAATTTCTGGAATTCTTGAGATTTTCTGACACGATTAATTTTTTTCATATCAAAAAGTAAAAAAACCACCAATCGGCGGTTTTAAGCAGATAAGACCTTTCTTCCCTTAGCACGTCTTCTTGCAAGGACCTTACGTCCGCCGACAGTTGCCATACGGGCCCTAAAGCCATGAGTGGCTTTGTTCTTTTTCTTGCTTGGTTGGTATGTTCTCTTCATTCATGCCACCTCCATTCATAAATTTTTCTACATGTTATAGAAAACAAACGCTATAAAATAATATCTTTTGGATACTAAAATGTCAATAAACATCACAAAAAAAGACAATTCATTTCAGAAACTTTTTTCAAATTTCAGAAATAATATGTCTTTTCGATAAAAATACTATTTTTTAATACCGTAATATTCCTCAAATGTATAATTAGGATCGTTTAATTCTTGACCTTTATTATATATAGCGTTTGCGACATCAACACCTACATAGCGATAATGATAAGGTGTAAAGGCAACACCTGTAATACTTTCTTTACCTTCAGGATATCTTTGAATAAAACCATATTCATGTGCGTGTTGATATAACCATTGTCCTTCAGCAGTTTGTTGGAAAGCGGTTGAGTTATTAATATTTGTTGGATCATCTGTAAAATCTAATGCGAGACCTGTTTGATGTTCATTACATCCCGCAATATATCCATTTGCCTTGGCATATTCTTCACCATTCAATGCGATGATATCTAATGCCTTTTCTTCAATTTCTTGATAAGACATGTAACCACTTGTGACAGTTAATGAAATTCCTTCAGCTTCCGCAGCTGCTTTCATTTGTTTTGCCATTTCACCAGCTTCTGCATTTACTTGAATAACATCTGTTGTACTATTCAAATATGGAGTCGCAAGATTTTGAGGTACAAAGTCTTTTGATAAGGCATGTGTAGAATCAACCAATACCTGCATCGAATTAGTATCTAATAATTCATCAGGTAACTTATTTGTATCTTCTGAATTACTTTCCTCTGGTGATAAAGTAGGAACCAAAGTAGGTTGTGCAGCTTTATGAATTGCTTCTCTATTTTTATAAGCATACATACTGACTAATAACAGAACGAGTGAAATCACTAATAATATAGAAATAATGATAACGATCGTAGTTTTCTTTTTTGGTTTCTTTTCCTTTTTTTCTTTTTCTTCTAATTCTTCATAGATTTTTAAATCAGCAGCAGTTTCTTCTAGTTTTCTAAAAACATCATCTACTTTTTTTTCTTCTAATAGTTCTGGTGAATCAGAAATATTATCAAATAAAGTACTTGTTTCAGAGACTATTTTGTCATTACTTGTACCATTCTCTAATTCATAATCTATATCTTCTAGAATAGGATTGTTTCTACTCTCTAATTTTATATCTTCTAATTCTTTTTCGAATGTATCTTTGTTATTCATAAATCTATTTTAAATGGAATTAAAGAAAAAGAAAAATTATTTCACAATATTTTCAGATAACAAAGATATCATAATTTTAATTTTTGATATAAAAATGATAGTATTTTAATGTCTTTGAGAGGTATCGTATGCAGATTATTATCTATTTAATATTAATTTTAATGATTGTAAGAATGTTCTTAATGTCTAAAAGAACAAAGAAAAGTAAAAAGTTAATTGAAGTTGTAAATTCTATTGGTGATAAAGAAGAATTCTTTCATAACATGGAAGAATTTGAAGAAACAATGAAAGATGATGAAGAATTCTTGAATAAAGGAAGAGTTATTAAATTATGGGGTTATGCATTTCATAATGAATTTTTAGATTTTGAAAATGTATTAAATTCTATCAATGTTGATAAATTAATGGCACATAATAAGAATGGAACAGTTTCTATCAATGAAAATGAAGATGCTTTCTTTTATTTATATTTAGGAATTCCAAATATCTTAGAAAAAGATGGAATGCCTTTATAT
>CAVKTV010000104.1:0-6618 GCA_963659075.1 Lachnospiraceae bacterium
CTGAATCTGAAGAAGAAGTAACAGAAGAAGTTACAGAATCTACAGAAGAATAACAATTGAAGATATCTTACTTAGGTGGGATATCTTTTTATTTGGTATAATCATTTCATGGTAGAAATTGTATTTGATGTTAATTTATATGCATACTTACAACATTATTATTAAAAAATAGTGAATTAAGAATTCAAGGTATTCATGATATTGTTTCTGTTGAAGAAACGTATTATGATCCTTTAATTCAATATTGTTTAGATAAAGGTTGTGAAGATTGTTATGACATTGAAGATGAATTTTTAAAATATTGTGGAAAAGATTATTTTCAATTTATGAATTATTATTTTTTTAGAAAACGAGTTTCTATATTAAAAAAGAAATCAATTGTTTTATAATACAGTTACTATGAAAAAACTATTGAATCTATTATTTATTATATTCATATCATTTACTTTAGTAAGTTGTTCAGAAACTAGTCAAGTTACAACCATTAATAGTCTTTCTGATTTAGAAGGAAAGAAGATTGGTGTAATTTTAGGAAGTTCTGAAGATTTAGCGACTTCATCTATTAAAGATGCAGCGATAGAAAGATTTAATAGTGTTGCGGATGAAATGAAATCTTTATCTCAAGGTAAATTAGATTGTGTTGTTGTGAATGAAGGTGCTGCGAAATCTTTCTTAGAAAAAGATGATAGTTTATCTGTTTTAGACGAAGCTTTTGCGGAAGAAAATTCTGCGATATGTGTTTCTAAAAATAATCCAGAATTAAAAGAAAAATTAAATACAATCATTGCGGAATTAAAAGAAGAAGGTATCATACAACAAGTATTAGATAATTATTTAGATGATGAAAAGAAAGGGACACAACCTTATGTTTCTCCAGATAATGTAGATCGTTCTAATGGTACTTTTGTTGTGGCAACGAATGCAGAACTTGAACCATATGAATATATTGAAAATGGAAAATATGTTGGAATAGAAATGGAACTTGCACAAGCAATTGCGGATAGATTAGGAATGACACTCCAAATTGAAGATATGCAATTTACCGCAATTATCAACGCAGTACAGAGTGGTAAAGCTGATGTTGGATTTTCTGGAATGGTCATTACAGAAGAAAGAAAGAAAAGTATTGATTTTACAGATCCTATCTATGAAGCCGCAAGGAAAATTGTTGTTTATAGAAATGGAAAGAAATCTACAAGTAATAGTTTTATTCAAAGAATCTATCAGAATTTCATAACAGAGAATCGTTATCAAACTTTATTAAAAGGATTAGGTACAACACTACTTATAACATTAGGTGCTGAAATACTTGCGTTAGTTTTAGGTACAATCATTGCGTATATTCGTTATACTGCGGATAAGTTACATGTATTTTATATTTCTAATTTATTGATGAAATTATATTTAACAGTCATTAGAGGAACTCCTTCTGTTATTCAATTATTGATTATTTATTATGTTATTTTTGCGAATGTAAATGTGAATAAAATATTGATTTGTGTTGTTGCCTTTGGATTGAATTCTGCAGCTTATGTAGCTGAAATTATTAGAAGTGGTTGGAATTCAGTTGGAAAAGAACAATACGAAGCTGGTAGAAGTTTAGGTTTTACTTATCGTCAAACGATGCGTTTATTTATCTTCCCTCAAGCAATTAAGAATATTATTCCTGCTTTAGGTAATGAATTTATTGGTTTGTTAAAAGGGACTGCGATTGCGGGATATATTGGTATTGTTGATTTAACGCGTGCAGGGGATTATATTCGTTCAAGAACCTATGAAGCTTTACTACCACTTGTAAGTGTTGCCTTAATTTATCTTGTGATTGTTATTTTTATGTCTTTACTTGTTTCTTATTTGGAAAGGAGATTGAATCAAAATGAAAAACGATGAAGTAATCATTCGTGTAGATAATATTTATAAATCATTTGGAAGATCTTCTATCATTAAAGGAATTACAACGGAATTTCATAAAGGAGAAGTGACTGTTATATTAGGACCTTCTGGTTGTGGTAAATCAACATTCTTGCGTTGTTTGAATTTATTGGAAAGGCCTACAAGTGGGAAGATATATTTTAATGATGTAGAAGTCACATCTTTATTAACAAATATCAATGATATTCGTAAAGATATGGTCATGGTATTTCAAAGCTATAATTTATTTCCTCACTTAACTATCATGGATAATTTAATTATAGGACCTACCAAATTAAAAAATATGCCAAAAGAACAAGCAGAAACACAAGCTAGAATTCTTTTAGAGAAAGTTGGTTTAAAAGGTAGAGAGAATCAATATCCAAGTCGTTTATCTGGTGGACAAAAACAAAGAGTTGCGATTTGTAGAGCTGTAATGATGAATCCTAAAGTTCTTTTATTAGATGAACCTACAAGTGCATTAGATCCAGAAATGACAAAAGAAGTTTTAGATTTAATTAAGTCTTTAGTGGATGAAGATTATACGATGATATGTGTAACGCATGAATTGGGATTCGCTAGAGAAGTAGCTGATAGAATCTTATTTATTGATGGTGGTACGATTGGAGAAGAAGGTACACCAGAAGAAATATTTGAACATCCAAAGAATGAACGATTAAAATCTTTTCTTTCTAGTAAACTATAAAAAAACAAAGGAATTTCTTCCTTTGTTAGTTGATATATTCAAATGCATTCATTTCTGAATATGTGATTTCTAATGTTTGATCACTTGTAATCGTTAAATGATCTTGATTATCATAGTATCTAGAAGTTAATGCTTTTTCACCATGATTGATAAAGATTTCTATACTAGAGGAATCTAAGAATATATCTAGTTCATGAAGATTATTGATTTCTAATGATCTTTCTTTTCTTTCTGTTTGATCATTTAAGAAAGATAATGAGAATATATGATTTTCATAATGTAATACTAATTGATTACATTGTAGATGCAATGTTTGTTGATGATTCTCATAATGAATCATACATTCTTTTTCATATTCTTTTTTTGTAGAATCAATGATTACTTTTCTTTCATTTTTCTTTAGAGATAATATTTCATCAATTGGATATTGATAGATCTTATGATCAATATTCTTTAATTCTCTTGGAAGAGTTAAAGCCATTTGCCAACCATCTTTTACAGTAGGATGTGTTGGTGTTTTATCTGGTAAACCCATCCATCCAATGAGGATTGTTCTATCTTTTTCATCTTTGAAAGTTTGAGGTGCGTAGAAATCATAACCGTAATCTAAAGTTTGATAATCATACGCTAAAGTATCTTTTAAATGAAAGTAACCATTTTGATTCTCATTTTGATATTCATAGCCTTGTCTTTCAATTCCTTGAGGACAAGTAATTAAGAAATATTCATTATCTAATTGAATACAATCAGGACATTCCCACATGTATCCAAATGATTTTTCTGAAGTAATTCTTTTAGTATAGTTCCAATGTATTAGATCTTTTGATTCATATACAAGAATACAACCTACATCATGACGATCTCTAGCACCTAAATACATTTCATAGATACCATTTCTTTTATATACTTTTGGATCACGAATATGATTTGTTAGATCAGTTGGATAATCGTTGTTATTTAATACAACTTTCTTATGATCAAAGTGGATTCCATCTTTTGAATAGATATATGTTGTATTAGATAATCTACCAGAATGGATATAATCATGATTACCTTCTTGTTTAACATTACCTGTATAGAAAATATGCATACCATCTTCTACATAACAACATCCACTGTAAGCACCACTTTTATCAAATTCTTGATCAGGATAGACTGCAATTCCTTCATCTTTATAGTGAATGAAATCTTTTGTTGTGAAATGATACCAACACTTATCACTACTTCCATCAACTGCAGTAGCGTATTGATAGAAGATGTGATAGATACCTTGATATTGACATAATCCATTTGGATCATTTAACCATCCACCATGGATTGGATACAAATGATATTTTAATTTATAACTCATTTTATCTTTTGAATATCTGTTAATTCAGATGAATTTGTTACCGCAACAATGACACAATCACTGTTTCCTGCTTCTTTGATTTTTTTAGAATCAAATGTTAATAATAAATCACCTTGTTTTACTTCATCACCTTGTTGAACAGAAGCTTCAAAGCCATCACCATTCATGTTAACTGTATCAACACCAATATGAATCAATACTTCTACACCATTGTTACTTTCAAGTCCAATTGCGTGATTTGTAGGGAATACCATTTTTACTTTACCATCAAATGGTGCATATACATGATTGTCAGTAGGATTGATGCCAATACTTGGTCCCATAGATTCATTTGCGAACATTGGATCAGGAATTTCAGTAGCGGAAATAACTTTACCATTTACTGGTTGTACGATGGAATCTTTATCTGTTGTGATGATTGTTTCTGTTGGAATAGTTTGAGGAACTTCATTCTTTTCTTCTTTCCACACGATCATTGTTAATACGAATGCGATACCACCAGAGATAGCTAGCATAACAGTATAGAGTAAAGGTTTATTGATTGTTAAGTAACCTGGAATACCTGTTACACCATAAGCAGTTGCACCTAAACCAGTTAAGCTACCAAACATTGCACCAATTGCTCCACCAATCACAGCGCAGATAAATGGTTTTGTATAACGCATATTCACACCAAAGATTGCTGGTTCTGTAATTCCTAAAGAAGCAGAGATAGCGGAAGGAATAGCGATTGATTTTGTCTTTGAAGATTTGGCTTTTAGACCAACAGCTAGACAAGCACCAAATTGGGCGAAGTTAGCAGCACTTGCGATAGGCATCCAAATATTGAGATTTCCAAAATCCGCAGAAGCTAATAAACCAGCTTCAATAACGTTATACATATGATGTAATCCCATAACAACAGTAACAGGATAGATAGCACCCATAATAAGTGATCCAACACCATATCCAACTGTGATTAATTGTTGAGCACATGATAATACAAATGTTTCTGCAGTAGAGAAGATTGGTCCAATCACTGTGAATGTTAATAATAATGTAACGAATACTGTTGTTAATGGAGTGACGAATAAATCAATCATTTCTGGTACATGTTTATGTAACCAATTTTCCAATTTACACATAATCCATACAGCTATCATGACTGGTATGACATGACCTTGATAACCAAGTACGTTTATCTGACCTAATGTATAGTTTCCAATTTGAAAGTGACCAAATAGATACCAAATATCATAACCATTTGCGGCATTCCAACCATTTGTTAATGTGGAATGAATCATCGCTAGACCAATAACAGCACCTAAGAATATATTTCCACCAAATACTCTAGCGGCTGAGATAGATACGATAACTGGTAAGTAAGCAAATGCAGTATTGGCAACCATATCTAAGAATGCATACCAATCTGTTGATGCGAATCCTGGCATTGCCTTACCTAAAGCTTCTACAAGTCCCATCAATAAACCAGATGCAACGATAGCTGGTAAGATAGGTACGAATACATCACCTAATGATTTGATCAATCTTTTGAAGACGTTCATATTACTTGCGGCAGCGTTTTTAACATCTTCTTTTGTTCCTGCTTGTAAACCTGTAACTGCTAAGAACTCATCAAATACTTTATTGACTGTTCCTGTTCCAATAATAATTTGTAATTGTCCATTAGAAGTGAAGACACCTTTTACACCATCTACATTTTCTAATTTTTTTTCATCAACTTTCTTGGAGTCGATGATTGCTAGACGAAGTCTAGTAGCGCAATGTGCAACAGATGCAATATTATCTTTACCACCTAGACATGCATAGATATCTTCTGCACATTTTCTGTAATCTAAAGCCATTGTTTTCTCTCCTTTTCTCCGTAATGGTACCGGTTCCATAAATATAATAATTCTATTTATTGAAATGTCAACGCTTTCATTAAAAAAGTATCAGATTTTTCTGATACTTCCTCCGTGTACATATTCAAAACCAATTAACTTTCTATAATCAACTTCAATTCCTTCAATCATTTCAAGAATTGTTTGACCACATTCTTCTCCAGCTTTTTCGTTATCAAAACGAATACTATCCAGTGGTGGATTCATTAATCTAGAATAACGATAAGAACCAAAACCTATAATAGAAACTTGTTCAGGAATTTGAATACCTTTATTTTGTAAGATTGTATAACAAGCACTTGCCATTCTATCCGTAGAACAAATAATTGCGCTTGGAATATGTTTATTTAATTGTTTTTCTATGATTGGTAAACAATTTTCATATTCGAAGTCTGCTTTAATGAATTTGATGTTTTTAATTTGATGTTCTTTTAATGCATCATAAACACCTAATTTACGAACAACACCAACAGAAATATCTGATTGATCGACACCAATAAACGCTATATCTTTATGTCCGGCTTCTGCGATGATTTTTCCTACTTCATATCCAGAACGATAATCATCATAGACAATAGAAGGACCATTTTCAATTTCCTGTCCCATAAATAAAATAGGTATCTGATATCTTTCTTTCAATTCCTGATAATTATATTTATTATTCGTAGCTAAGATGACGATGCCATCAACATTTAATTCTGTTAAATATTCAAATGCTTCACGTTCTCTATTAGGTGAATGATTTGTATTAATGATGATTGTTCGAA
>CAVKTV010000105.1:0-6617 GCA_963659075.1 Lachnospiraceae bacterium
GCTTTTAATTGTCCATGTGATGGTGGTGCTTTTGAGGATTATTATATTGCATTAAATCATGAAGAAACTTCTGATTTTAATGAAACACATCTTGAACATTGTTCTAGATTAGAACTAGATAGACCAGCATTAGAAAAAACGATTATTATCGCTGATCCTAAGTCTACAAGTGCAACTCTTACAAATGGTAAACATGGCGTAACAGTAGGCTATGAAGGATATGAATGGTTAGCTTTTTGGACAAAACCACAAGCACCATTTATCTGTATTGAACCATGGCATTCTCATGCAGACTTTTCTGAAGTGAAAGTTCCATTTGAAAAAAGAGAAGGCACAACAAAACTAGAACCACATGGAGTATTCCATACGGGTTATACAATTACGATTTTTTAAGAGGAGAAATGAGATGTTTAAAACAATTGTATGCAAAAACTATGACGAAGTATCACTAGAAGCATTTAAGGTGATGAAAGATGTATTGGATCATGAAACTAATCCAGTTCTTGGATTAGCGACTGGTTCAACACCTGTAGGCTTATACAAGAATATGATTCAAGATCATAAAGAAACTGGAAGATCTTATCAGAATATTCTTACATTTAATTTAGATGAATATGCTGGATTACCTAAGACACATGAACAATCTTATTGGACATTTATGCATGAAAATCTATTTAATTACTTAGATTGTCCTGAAGAAAATATTCACGTTCCATCTGGCGAAGGAAATGATCCTCAAAAGAATGCTGATGAATATGAAGCTGAATTAGCTAAACATGTTGTTTCTGTACAAGTTTTAGGTATTGGTTCTGATGGTCATATCGCATTCAATGAACCAGGTACACCATTTACATCTTTGACACATGTTGCTGATCTAACAGAACAAACAATTAGTGATAATGCACGTTTCTTTGATGGAGATAAATCACAAGTTCCTACAAAGGCTGTAACAATGGGACTCGCTTCTATCATGCGTGCAAAGAAAATCATTCTTATCGCAACAGGTGCCAATAAAGCAGATGCAGTATATGGTATGTTGAAAGGTGAAAAGAGTGAAGACTGTCCTGCATCTATCTTACAAGATCACGCAGATGTAACAGTTATCATGGATGAAGCTGCTGCTTCTAAAATCTAAAAAAACAAAGGAAGGATGTCTGAAAAGATATTCTTTTTTTATACATTGACAATAGTCCTTACAAAGACTAATATACTATATAGTCCTAATAGAGACTATATAGGAGGCTTATGTTATATGTTAACGGAAAAACCAATGCATGTTATTTTTAAATTTGCGATTCCAGTTTTAATTGGGAACTTGTTACAACAACTATATTCCATCGTTGATCGAATCATTGTTGGACAATTTGTAGGTGTAGCTGCGTTTAGTGCAGTAGGTGCTGCGATGCCAATATCGAATATGTTTATGGGTATCTGTATTGGTATGTCCGCTGGAACAGGAATTGTTGTATCTCAATATTTTGGTGCGAAGAATGAGAAGAATGCTTCTTTAGCTTCTTTCAATGGATTGATGATTACTGTTATTTTGTCTATTTTGGTTTCTGTTTTTGGAATTGTATTTTGTAATCCATTACTACATTTATTAAACACGCCAGAATCTATCTTTTCAGAAGCAATGACCTACATGATCATTTATTTAGCTGGATCATTTGCGGTAGCTTTGTACTATACACCATTTTCGATTCTACAAGCGATAGGAGATGCGAAAACACCATTATTATTTTTAGGAATCTGTTCTGTATTGAATATTATTTTAGATTTGATCTTTGTTGTACCTTTACAAATGGGAGTAGCTGGTGCTGCTATCGCTACAGTTATCGCACAGTTTATTTCCGCAATTCTATGTTTGCGTTATTGTGTAAAAAAAGTACCTTTAATGACAATGGCATTCAAAGATCATTATATTGACCGTTCTATAATTTTCTCAATTATTCAGATTGGAATTCCTAGTGCGTTACAATATACACTTGTTTATCTTTCTTCTACGATCTTACAAGGAATCGTTAATGGATTTGGTGAAACGGTCATTGGTGCATTTAGTGCGACATCTCAAATTGAACAAATTCTATATACGATCTTTATTTCTATCGGTACAGCTTTAACGACTTTTGCGGGTCAGAATAAAGGCGCATGTAATTTAGATAGAGTGAAAATGGGTACACATAGTGGCTTGATTATAAATACATGTATTTCAATTCTTTCTGTAGTTGTTTTATTCCTTTTTGGAAAACCAATCATGACAATGTTTGTGAATGATTCTGATATTATTTCTCTATCAACTAAAATGATTCAACTCACAAGTATTTTCTTTGTGATAGAAGGAATTTATATTACTTATCGACATGTATTAACTGGTTGTGGTGATTCAACATTTGCGTTTCTTTGTGGATTGATTGAAATTTTTTCTAGAATTGGTTTTGGATTTCTTTTAACTTCATTATTTGGAATCATAGGGATTTGGTATACAACATTTGTTACTTGGTTTTTATGTATGATTGCGGGTTTGATTCGTTGGTTTCAAAATCGTTGGACAAAAGAAACAATTGCTTGATAAAATATCAAAGATGAAAAAAAGAGAACAAGAACTAAAACAATTAGGCAGTATTCTATCTGAAATCACAGCGGTTTATCAAAAATTCTATGAAGAAAATCATATTCATCCAATTGAAATATTGATTTTATATGAATTATATATCAATGATAGATGCACACAAAAGAGTATTTCTGTATCACATCATCTTCCAAAACAAACCGTAAATAATTTTATTCAAGAGTATTTAAAAAAAGGGTATGTTTCTTTAATGAAAGATCCAGATGATGGTAGAAATAAAATCATTCAATTAACAGAAAATGGAAATGAATATTTACATCAGAATTTAGATCCTGTATTAGAACTAGATCGAAAAGCGTATGAAATAATAGGGGATGAAGAGTATCAAAAACTCATTGAAATGAATCAAAAGTATTTAGATTCTTTAAAACAAATCGTATAAGCATATGATTTGTTTTTTTGTGCTATTTATCTTATTATCTTTTTAGTTAAAAGGAGAGATATTATGGATATTATTAATAGCACAAGTGAATATGACGCAATATTAAAAGACAATACATCTGTATTTGTAGATTTTTATGCTGATTGGTGTGGGCCTTGTAAGATGGTAGGACCTTTAGTAGAAGAACTATCAAATGAAATGAAAGATGTGAAGTTTGTGAAAGTCAATGTAGATAGCTTACCTGATGTCGCACAACGTTACGGAATCATGTCTATTCCTACATTGTTAGCTTTTAAGAATGGTGAACTTGTAGGGAATATTGTTGGTTTTCAACCTAAAGAAGCATTAGCGCAATTAGCGAATAAAACAAAGTAAATGAAAAAGCAGAGAAATCTGCTTTTTATTTGTTTCTGTATACAATTCTACCGTTTGTTAGATCGTATGGTGAAATTTCAACCTTCACCTTATCTCCAGGTAGAATTCTAATGTGATGGATTCTTAATTTACCTGCTAAAGTAGCACGAATATCCATTCCATTTGTTAGTTTTACTTTAAATGCGTTAGAAGCAATTTCTTCTACAACACCTTCCATCTGGATTGCATCTTCTTTACTCAAGATTATTTCCTCCTTTTTGCACCTACGAATAATACCATATTTAAAGGACTTTTGCACACAATTCTAATCATTTTCATGTCTTTCATGATAAGAATATTCACACCCACAATAGTCTTGTCTATATAAACAATATGTATTACAGATTGCTTCTGACTTTAATGCACCATTTGCCTTCTTGAAATCTGAAACGAAATATTTTGTGTTGGAATATTGTTTAGATAAATTAAGTCCTATTTCATTGATTTTTTGAGAATCTTTTTGTCTAGAAAAAGTCATAACGGTTGTGAAGTAATCGAAGTGATGTTCATCTGCGTAGCGGAATGCTGCGTTCATTCTTTCTGCGTAACAACCAAAACAACTTTTCCATCCTTCAGGATCTTCTCCACGATTTTTCAGAATCGTAGAAGCATAGAGATCATAGTTATAGGGTTCTTCAATGACTGGAATAGAATCATTCCATTTTTCTTTGATATATCGCTTTAGTTCTGATAAACGATGTTCATATTCTTCTTTTGGCCAAATATTAGAATTGTTATACATGATATGTATTTCAAATCCATTTTCTTTTAAAAAATCAATTGGCCAACACGCACATACGATACAACAAGCATGTAATAAAATTGTTGGTTTTTTTTCAGGATTTGATTGATAGAAATCTTTAATTTCTTTTAAAGATTCTTTATAGAAATTTCTTTTATTCGAAGATTTTCTAGAAAGAACATAATCAATATATTCTTGTTTCTCTAAATCATTCATTTGTTAATAACATGCAATCGCCAAAAGAGAAGAAACGATATTTTTCTTGAACTGCTGCTTGATAGGCATTCATCACATTTTCATAGCCAGCTAAAGCACAAATCATCATGATCAAAGTACTTTTTGGTAAATGGAAATTCGTTAACATTCCATCAATCGTATGATATTGATATCCAGGATAAATAAATAGTTTTGTTTCTAAAGAACATTCTTCAAATTTACCATATGTATTCCATACTGATTCTAATGTTCTAACAGATGTTGTACCAATCGCAAAGATTCTTCGACCATCTTTCTTTGCTTGATTTAATGTATCTGCAGCTTCTTTGCTCATCATACAAACTTCTGCGTGCATATCATGATCTTTAACATGTTCTGTATCCATTGGTCGAAATGTCCCTAGACCTACATGCAAAGTAACATCTACGATCGTTACACCTTTATTTCGTAAAGCTTTGAAGATTTCTTTTGTGAAATGCAAACCGGCAGTAGGGGCAGCTGCACTTCCTTCTACTTTTGAATAAACAGTTTGGTAGCGCTCAGGGTCGTTGAGTTTTTCGTGGATGTAAGGTGGTAAAGGCACTTCACCAAGTTGGTCTAAGATTTCATTAAAGATTCCATCATATATCATCTTGAATTTTCTGAGACCTTTATCTCCTATTTCAACGCACTTTGCACGTAATCTTCCATCATGGAAAGATACAACTGTATCTAGTTTAACAACTTTTGCGTTGCCAACTAAACATTCCCAAATATCATCTTCCATTTGTCTAAGGAGTAATAGTTCTACATGTGCTCCTGTTTCTTCTTTTGTACCAAATAATCTAGCTGGAATAACACGCGTATTATTTCTAACGATGACATCACCTTCATGAAAATAATCAACGATATCATAGAAGTGTTTATGTTCATATTGTCCTGTAGGGATATGTAAAACCATCATTCTACTTGTTTTTCTATCAGATAATGGTGTTTGCGCAATCAATTCTTCTGGTAGATCATAATCAAAATCTGTTGTTTTAATATCATTTAAGTCCATCTTAAAAACCTCTTTCATCAAATTTCATAGAAGCTAATGTTTCTTCTTTAAATGCATTGAATCGATCTTCTTTGATCGCAGTACGTGCATCTTCCATCAATTTAATCAAGAAACGAATATTATGGATAGAAAATAATCTTGTTCCAAAACCTTCATTTGCACGACATAAATGATTTAAGTAAGCACGTGTATAGTTTCTACATGTATAACAATCACAATTAGGATCTAATGGTGTGAAGTCTTCTTTATATTGTGCTTTACGAATATTGATTCTTCCTTGTGAAGTCATCAATGTTCCATGACGCGCAATTCGTGTAGGCAATACACAATCACACATATCAATATTCATACTGACGGCATCTAATAAGTCATTGACTGCACCAACACCCATTAAATATCTTGGTTTATCAAATGGGAGTTTTTCTTGTGACATTTGAACCATCTTTCGGAATGTTTCTTTATCTTCACCAACAGAAGTTCCACCAATGGCATAGCCAGGGAAATCCATCTCCACTAGTTTTTCAGCGCAATAGTGACGTAGATCTTCATATTCACCACCTTGTACGATACCAAAGATACCTTGTTCATCAGGTCTAAGATTTGCGTCTTTACCACGCTGGGCCCAACGTAATGTTCTTTCCATACTCTTTTTTGCGTAATCATATGTTGCAGGGAATGGAATACATTCATCAAAGCTCATCATGATATCTGCACCAATCTTATTTTGAATTTGGATACTTTTTTCAGGGGACAAGAACATCTTATCTCCATTTAAAATATTTCTAAATTCAACACCTTCTTCAGTGATTTTACGTGTTTTCGCTAAAGAGAAAACTTGGAATCCACCAGAGTCAGTCAACATTGGACCAGGATAACGCATGAAGTTTTGTACGCCACCAGCTTTTGCGACGATATCTTCTCCAGGTCTTAACCAAAGATGATACGTATTGGCTAGTACGACACCACTTCCCATTTCAACAAGTTCTTCTGGAGAAATGAATTTAACGGTTGCTTGGGTACCAACTGGCATAAACATTGGTGTTTCTACATCTCCATGTGGTGTATGTAAGATACCTGTTCTAGCTCCTGAATTTTTATCAATATGTGTTATTTCAAATGTAATTGGATTCATATTTTTCACCATTAAGGCGGCCTTTCTCCCGCCTTCACAAACCAGTAATGAAAAATCACTGGC
>CAVKTV010000106.1:0-6511 GCA_963659075.1 Lachnospiraceae bacterium
GTTGTAATTCTACGTACACAACACATGATGAACCTAGATGGTATGATACGAATAGTTTGATGTTTATCAGTGGATTAGATGAAATGGCAGCTTTGTTTGGTGATGATCAGAAACTGATTGATGATGTAAAAGATGCATGTAATAAAATCCATCCACGCTTTATTACACTTTGTGGAGCGAGCATTCCTCATATCATTGGTTTTGATTATACAGGTGTCGCGAAACAAATTGAAAATCAAACGGGAATCGTTGTGTTACCTGTACAGACAGATGGATTACAGTCTTATATTAGCGGAATTGGTAAAGCTAGCAAAGCTTGGATGGAACGATTTGTAGAGCCTAAAGAAAAAAAAGATCGTATAAATCTATTAGGAGTGACACCAATTGATTTTGGGAATGAACAACAAATCGTAGAAATCAAAGAGAATATCAATGAAACAATCAATTGTTGTTTTGCCTATCATGATGACTTTGAAAATCTCAAAAATATCACACAAGCTTCTGTAAATGTATTACCAACAAGTGCAGGGAGAATCAGTGCGAAATATTTAAAAATGAAGTATGGAATTCCATATGTAGAAGGAATTCCGCTTGGACCATATATGAAAGAACAAATTAAATCTTGTATTCAAAAAGCTAAACTTGATCAAAGAAATCATATAGCTTATGAAGAAAAGGATTCTGGTGAAGTTCTTGTGATAGGGGAAGAAATCTATTCTAAATCTATGGCAACCGAAATCACACATACGTTTGGTGTTACAGCTTATGCCTTATATGCAGATGTAAATGAAGGATTAAATGAAGATGAATTAATAGAAAAAAGTAAACATGCAAAGATTGTTGTTTGTGATCCATTATTTCAAACCATTGTTGATAGAAATAAAATTATTCCTGTACCTCATATTGGATATTCAGGAAGAATTTATCTGAAACAAATACCAACATATAAAGAAATCTTAGAGATGATTGAAAGGAAAATAAAAGAATGAAATTATTGAAAGTATTACTCTCCGCTTTATTAGCGACTTCACTTGTATCTTGTGCTTCTACAACACAAACAAGTACAACTTCAACTTCTAGACAAGAAGCAACAACAGTTACAATTACTGATCACGCTGATCGAACAGTGATTGTACCAACAAACCCTAAGAAAGTTGCGATTTTAGGTATCTTACCATTACCTGCAATGTTAACGGTTTATTTAGATTCTGCGGAAAGTATCGTAGCGATGGAACCAGCTAGTATGAATGCTGCGAAAAACGGAATCTTATCAGAACTTTATCCTGAAGTTTTAAATGTAAATACAGATATTATGGATGGAGATGATGTGAATATTGAAAGTTTGATTGCTTTAGAACCAGATGTAGTTTTCTATAACGCTAATGATACAACAGATTTAGAAAAATTAGAAAATGCTGGCTTATGTGCAGTAGCGGTATCTCCTACAAAATGGAACTATGATTGTATTACTACATATAACGAATGGATGGATCTTTTAAACCAAATATATCCAGATCACGCTGGCGATAGAGAACAGCTCGTTAATCAATATTCAACTGAAAAATATGAAGAAATTCAAAATGCTGTAAAAGATGTTGATGAAAAACAAAAAGTATTATTTTTATTCCAATATGATGAAAATACAATGATTACTTCATCTTCTTCTTTTTTTGGACAATGGTGGTGTGATGCTGTAGGAGCAGTTAATGTGGCACAAGATGTACCTGCAGAAAATGCGAATGCAAAGATCACTATGGAACAAGTTTATGAATGGAATCCAGATGTTATCATTATTACAAACTTCACACAAACAAAACCAAATGATCTTTATAATAACGCAATTGCTAGTGATGATTGGAGTGAAGTAACTGCTGTGAAAAATAAAAGAGTGTATAAGATGCCTTTAGGATCTTACAGAACATATACTCCAGGTGTTGATACACCAATGACATTAGAATGGTTAGCTCAAGCTGTATATCCTGATATCTTTTCTTCTTATGATGTAAAAGAAGATGTAAAAGATTATTACCAAAATCTATATGGAATTACATTAACAGATACACAAGTAGACGCAATGTATACTCCCAATAGTGCAGCTGGAAATATGAATTAAAGTAGGAGAGAAACGTGGAAAAGAAATATCACATTTGTATAACGATAGGAATACTTCTTACATGTATATTCGCTATTGTAGCCATCAGCATGGGACAGTTTTCTATATCTATCATTGATGTATGGAAAATTCTATTTCATCAATCCGTAGATATTAAAAATGCAGAAACTGTTATTTTTCATGTGCGTATTCCACGTATTCTCTTATCTTTGATTGCTGGAAGTGGTCTTGCGGTTGCTGGGGCTGCTTTCCAATCATTATTTTCTAATCCTTTGGCAACTCCAGATACTCTAGGTTGTGCAAATGGTGCTTCATTTGGTGCGGCCTTAGGGATATTGATTGGTTTAAAATCATTAGGTGTGCAAATGAGCGCTTTATTCATGGGAATATTAGCAGTCATTCTAGTGTTTATTGTTTCTAAATCTAGCCAAAGGGAATCAAGTAATATGATGATGGTTATCTTATCTGGTATGGTTGTTTCCTCTTTGTTTTCTGCACTTGTTTCATTTGTGAAATATGTTGCAGATCCTAATGATGTTTTGCCGGTGATAACGTTTTGGCTTATGGGTAGTTTTTCTAGCGCAACACTACGTTCTTTATATACTGGAGCACCATTTATTTTGGTTGGTATTTTATTGATTTATCTTATGAGATATCGATTAAATGCTTTAACATTATCCGAAGATGAAGCAAAATCTTTTGGAATAAACTTAAAATGGAATCGATTTATTGTGATTATCGCAGCATCTATGATTACTGCTTCCGTTGTTTCATTATGTGGCGTAATAGGATGGGTTGGATTATTGATTCCTCACATTTGTAGAATGTTATTTGGAAATAATCAAAGTAAAGTGATTCCAGGTTGTATTGTATTTGGTGCATTGTTTATGTTATTGGTGGATACTTTAGCCCGTTGCATGTGTCAATCTGAAATTCCTGTATCCATTCTTACATCTGTTATTGGTGCGCCTGTGTTTATTCTTCTTCTTCGTAAGACAGGAGGTATTCATGTATGATCTTTTCTGTTAGAAATGGTTTTTTTAACTATCACGAAAATCAACCTGTATTACAGAATATTGATTTTGGTATCGAACAAGGTGAGATTCTATCTATTTTAGGAGCAAATGGGATTGGAAAGACTACATTATTAAAGTGTTTGTTAGGATTTATGGAATGGAAGGAAGGAGATACGTATTTTGAAGATGAACCTTTAAAAGGTATCTCTACTAAATTGTTTTTTCAAAAAGTTTCTTATGTTCCACAATCTCATAACGTATCATTCCCGTGTACTGTTTATGAAACGGTACTTCTTGGAAGAAGTTCTTATTTAGGGATATTTGATCAACCTTCAAAAAAGGATAAGGAGAAAGCATTACATGCAATTGAACTTTGTGGAATCAAACACTTAATAAATCGTAATATCAATGAAATTTCTGGTGGAGAACAACAATTGTGTTATATCGCTAGAGCGTTGTGTTCTGATCCAAGTGTTATGATTTTAGATGAAGCTGAAACAGGTTTAGATTATGCGAATCAAATGATTGTTTTATCATTATTGAAAAAATTATCAAAAGAAAATAATATTACAGTTATTTTTAATACACATTATCCAGATCACGCTTTAGAAATATCAGATAAAACGTTACTATTATTAAAGGATGGAAATTCTTTATTTGGTTTAACAAAACAAATCATTACAGAAGAAAATTTATCAAATACATTTGGTGTAAATATTAAGATCATAGAAAATGAAGTGAATGGAAAAATTTATCATTCCTTGATTCCTGTAGATTAAAAGGAGTAAAACTATGCCTACAATACAAGAAAAAGCAAGTGCTGGTAATCGATGCCATATTGGTATATATGGAAGAATGAATGCGGGAAAGTCGTCACTTATCAATGCGATGTGCAATCAAAAAATTTCGATTGTTTCCTCAATTCCTGGAACAACAACGGATGTCGTAAAAAAAGCAATGGAAATTCATGATATTGGACCATGTTTATTTTTAGATACTGCTGGATTTGATGATGAAAGCTTATTGAAAGAAGAAAGAATACAGGCAACAGCTGATACATTAAAAGAAATAGATATTGCGATATTATTGTTTTATTCTAAAGATATAACGATGGAAGAAAAATTTTTATATCGTATTAAAAATATGAACATTCCTGTGATTGGTGTATTAGCACATTCGGATGAATTTTCTAGTGAAGAAAGAGAAGAAAGAATCGCTGAAATTGAAAAGAAAATGGGGATTCCAACAATTGCCGTATCTGCGGAAAGTGGATGGGGAATTCCTGTTCTATTACATTATTTAGCGAAAGTGGCTAATGGTAAATTTAAACGTCATCGTATGACAGATGGTTTGATTGATGAAGGGGATTCTGTTTTATTAGTCATGCCACAAGATAAAGAAGCACCTGTAGGTAGATTGATTCAACCACAAGTGATGATGATTCGTGAATTATTAGATAAGCATTGTGTTATCACAAGTGTCGCAACAGAAGAAGTAGAATCTGCACTAAAAAATATGAAAGTTTATCCAAAAGCTATTATTGTAGATTCTCAAACATTTCATGAAGTGTATCCACTTGTTCCTGAAGGGGTTTTATTAACATCTTTTTCTATTTTGATGGCAGGAATCAAAGGGGATATCAATTATTACGCAAATAGTGCTACGGCAATCGAAAATCTAACTGAAGATTCAAGAGTATTGATTGCGGAATGTTGTACACACGCACCAGTTGAAGAAGATATTGGTAGAGTGAAGATTCCAAATTTATTAAGAAAGAAAGTTGGTCAAGGATTACATATAGATGTGAAAGCAGGAACAGATTTTCCTGCGGATGCTTCTGAATATGATTTGATCATTCAGTGTGGTGGATGCATGTTTAATCGTAGATATATTATGAATCGTATCAATCATGCAAAATATGTAAATGTTCCTATGACAAACTATGGTATCGCAATTGCTTATTTAAATGGAATATTAGATCATGTAGTTATTCCTAAAGGAGTAGAAGAATAATGGAAGAAACAAGAATCGCTATTATCGCTATCGTCGTTGAAGATAGTGAATCAGTAACAAAGATGAATGAAACTTTACACGAATACGCAAAATATATTATTGGTAGAATGGGAATACCATATCATAAAAAGAATATTTCATTGATTAGTGTGGCAATTGATGCACCAAGTGATGTGATTTCTGCACTTTGTGGAAAGCTTGGAAATATTCAAGGATTAACAGTAAAGGCTGCTTATTCTAAGGTATGAATCAAATAGAATTGATTGATGAATTATTTGAAAAACACAATTTATCAAAAGAGAAATTTCATGATTTAATTGAACATAGAAGTGTAAAAGATAATGAATATTTATTTGAAAAAGCTAGAATCATTCAAAATCAAACTTTTCAAAAGAATGTTTATTTAAGAGGTTTGATTGAATTTTCTAATATATGTAAATCAGATTGTCTTTATTGTGGTATACGAAAAAGTAATTCAAAAGTAGAACGTTATCGTTTAACAAAAGATCAAATATTAGAATGTTGTCAAACGGGCTATGGTTTTGGCTTTCGTACTTTTGTATTACAATCTGGAGAAGATTTATATTATACGGATGAAATGATTTGTGATATTGTTACGAGTATTAAAAAACAATTTCCTAATGTTGCGATTACATTGTCTATTGGTGAAAAAACAAAAGAACAATATCAGAAATATTATGATGCAGGATGTGATAGATACCTATTAAGACATGAAACTGCTTCTCCTTCTTTATATGCAAAACTACATCCAAATAATCAAACATGGGAAAATCGAAAAAGATGTTTGTATGATCTCAAAGAGATTGGTTATCAAGTTGGTGCGGGTATGATGTTACAAACACCATTTCAAACAACGGATGATTTAGTAGAAGATCTTGTCTTTTTAAAAGAATTGAATCCACATATGATTGGAATAGGACCGTTTATACCGCATTGTGATACACCATTTCATGCGTATCCTAAAGGAGATGTAGAGACTACATTATTCTTTTTAGCAGTATTAAGATTAATGTTCCCTTTAGCGAATATTCCTTCTACGACTGCTTTGGGTACAATAGATCCAAAGGGAAGAGAAAAAGGTATTTTAGCTGGTGCGAATGTTATCATGCCAAATCTTTCTCCAACTGGGGTTAGAGGAAAATATCTTCTTTATGATGGTAAAATCTGTACGGGAGATGATGCAGCTATGTGTAATCTATGTATGATGGGTAGAATGAAACACATTGGATACACAATTCAAAAAGATCGAGGAGATTATCCTGGATTTATACGAAAAGATGCATAATGCATCTTTCAGTCTGTTGACAAAGTAGCATAAGCTAAAAAAAGAAAATAATGTATAATAAAT
>CAVKTV010000107.1:0-6337 GCA_963659075.1 Lachnospiraceae bacterium
GGCAATGTGTTAAGCCGCTTCACCAACGCACCATAATAAGAATGAGGTTATCCCTCATTCTTTCAAATTACTTAGCTAATTCAGCTTTAGCTGCATCAACAAGATCTTTGAATCCCTTTTCATCATGAATAGCGATTTCAGATAGCATCTTACGGTTAACGTTGATGTTAGCTAATTTTAAACCGTGCATGAACTTGGAATAAGACAAATCATATTGTCTAACTGCTGCGTTTATACGAGCAATCCAAAGTTTACGCATTTCTCTCTTAGTTTGTTTTCTACCAATGTAAGAATAACGTAGAGAACGCATTACTTGTTCATTGGCTGTTCTATATAGAAGGTGCTTAGATCCAAAATAACCCTTAGCTAATTTTAAAACCTTCTTACGTCTGTTACGTGTAGGTGTACTTCCTTTAACTCTCATCTTCTCTTAGCCTCCTATTAACCCTGTAAAAGCTGTCTATCACGCTTTAAATCTGTGCTGTGCGCTGTAGTAGACTTAGCAAGATGCATCTTTTGCTTATGTGTCTTATTTGCTGCGAAATGTGATACGTAGTTGTGTTGAACTTTTAACTTTCCTGTTCCTGTTAACTTAGAACGTTTTGCGAAAGTCTTTTTTGTCTTCATTTTAATCTTCTTTGGCTTTCTAGCTTTTGCTTTCATAACAATCTCCTTTACTTTCCTTTCTTAGGTGAGAATGTGACAGACATTGTATTTCCTTCTAACAAAGGAGCTTTTGTAACATCTGCAACATCCGAGACTTGCTCAGTGAACTTGTCCATGACTTGCTTACCAACTTCTTGGCGCGTAATCATACGTCCTCTGAATCGCATATCAATTTTTACCTTTTGTCCATCTTCCAACCATTCTCTTGCACGTTTTACTTTTGTATCAAAATCATGTTGGTCAATAACTGGTGATACACGTAGTGACTTTACTTCTGAAGTTTGTTGATTCTTCTTTGCTTCACGTTCTTTCTTTTGTTGTTCAAAACGATAGCGTCCATAATCAACAATCTTACATACCGGTGGTTGTGCATTTGGTGCAACACACAACAAATCAAGATCTTGGTCATATGCTTCTTGTAATGCATCATGACGTGACATAACACCAAGCTGAGTTCCATCAGATCCAATGACTAATACTTCTTTATCACGGATAGCCTCATTTACGATATCTGTAGGCTCTTTGTGTCTGTTTTTGTTAAATTTAACCTTTCCCAAGCAAACCTCCTGTCATAATATTAAAAAGCAGATACTAAAGCCGCACCTGCCTAAAAGTCCTATATCAGTTCTTATCGGCCACTTACCCAAGCTTATAAAGCATCAGGTGAGAAGTATGTGCTTCTTCTTTCCGTTTTTTAAATTACTGAATAATTAAACAACAATAATATGCTATTGTCAATACTAAATTTCAAAACCAACTACATTTACTGTTACGTCAGTTGCTTTGAAACCTGTCATAAATTGAATATTCTCATAAATCTTGTTTTGTACAAGCTCACAAGTAGCTTTTACATTCGCTCCATACTTCAATTTAATATCAGCTGTAATATGAAGTTTATTATCTTCAATCTTTACAGTGAATGGTTTTGTGAATGTTGTTTCTGGAATTCTTACAGCGTTTTCAATATCATCAACACTAATTTCAGAAATGGATTTAAATACTGCTTTATTCATCGCAACCATTCCAATTTCATCTGCTTCATTTAATACTACATAATCTTGTGCCATAATTTGTCACCTCTTCTTGAAATATTATACAAGAATTTCTTCTTTAATGAAAGATTGTATAAATATCATGATATAAAGAAGAAACAATAGAATCTTTATCTATCATAATTTCTTCATACGTATCATATTTCATATCTAATTCATTTACTTTTTGTCTAAATCTTAACATGCATTCATACAACATATCTTCATGTACGATTTCAATCGTATCTGCATCACATAAAGCTTGCGCTAATGTTTCTTCTAATAAATCTCTAATAGCATCGCCTTCTTCAATCGACATCTTCATAAATGTATCTCCAAACCATCCTGGTTGAATGATCAAGATTCGAATCACTTCAATAAAATCACTAAAATCTTCATCATTATCACCTGGTCTAATCACAAATAACATGCAGAAGAAAATATGCCATAAGAAATTATGATTAAATTCTTTTTCAAAGTATTTTCCTAAGATGTCACAAAATGGATCTTCCGAATGATATGGTTCACTTAATTCTAATTGTTGTTTAAAATCAATTTCAGAATCATTTAAATAATTTAATAATTCGAGATAATCAATCATTGTAACTTGATTATGTTCACCATTCACAAAATCTCGAATATAGATATATTGCGCTAATATCGCAGAACATTTCTTAAAGTCTGTCGCAAAACCAACAGAATCTTTCATCTTACGATTCACTAATTCATTAATACTTCTAGCGACGAATGTCTTAAATCCTTTTTCATCCATTCCAATTTGTGCTTGTTTAGATTGGTTGGATATTTCGTTATACATGATTTCTAGTTGTCGATCCACAACATCTAAATTATCACGTATCGCACCCAACATTTCTTTATTAAAAGCATCGTACATAACAAAGTCTGGATTTTTATAAACGACTTCATGTTCAATATTGCTCCAAAAATGATGAACTAATGATTTGATTTGTAACTCATAGTTGATTCTTTCACCACCAAATAAATAATAGCCATCTAAACGATAAATCGTAAAACCATTTCTTTGTAGCTGTGGTTGTGGTTGTGCTAAGTTTAAATATAAATTTGAATCTTCTTTACATACCGCATACTCATCTTTTTGTTTAATAAAATGTGTAAACAAAGATTGATACATTTCTGTTTCATTACGAATAAATCTACATTCTACTGTAATACCAATCAAATCATGCAAGTTATCAATTGCTTCTTTTGGCGTTTCATAATCCAAATAGAAATGATTTCGAATCAATTTTTCCTTTAAACTATCTTTCCCTTTGATTCTTGTATGTAAATGTATTACCTCACTGTTTTCTTGTGGATATAGCTTTTGGTACGTTTCTAATATCTTTCCTTCTGCGTATACATAAGAAGGATTCTTTCTTTCAAAATAAGAAAGTGTATCTTCTATAAATTCAAACAATTCTAATTCCATATGATTTTCCTTTATCGAAGTCGAAATGCTTTTGGAAATTTATTTTTAAGTGCTTTTCCATCACTTTTCGCTCCACCGATTACGAAATCATGATAGCACATCGCATACCACCCTTTTTGAACATTCGCTGAAATTTGTTCACCATGCATATACATTTTCACTTCATTGTCGTTCATATCATAATTATTTTTAAGCTTTGAATAAGAAGACATGAAAAAATGATGTGAAAATTCAAATCTACCCTTCAGCATTTCACCAATGTAAACTTGATTCCTTAATAAATGTAATCTACCTGTATCAATAAATGGATGACTTCCACCATATAAACGATTATTTTTATAGTATAGATATGGATATTGTTTTTCTAATGTATTATCTAATAGTTTCAATATTTCATTTGGTATTTTATCTGATTTTAATTCTTTTATTTTAGAAATAGAAGTAGAAGAATGCTTTCTCATTTTCGCAATAAAATGTCCCTCTCCTTTATCCATAGGATAAATACGAATCGCCTTATGTGTTTCATTTCCTTCTTCAAATGCACTTCTTCCAAAAGAAACATTAGCATCTATTATTTTCATATCAGAATGCTTCTCTAAAAAATTAAAAATTTGTTTTTCATTTTCTATTTTATTTAACGTACAAGTCGAATATAAAAGAATACCATTTTCTTTTAAACATAAATATGCATTTTCTAAGATTTCTTTTTGTAGAGATGCACAATGTTGAACAAGTTCAGGGCTCCATTGGTCAACAGCTTCTGAGTTTTTGCGCATCATACCTTCTCCACTACATGGTGCATCACATAATACCATATCAAAATATCCTGAAAACTGTTTGGAAATATCTTTTGTGTCATTGTTTAAAACAACACAATTACTTGCGCCATTTCTTTCTACATTTTCTAATAATATCTTACTTCTTTTATGATCAATTTCATTACATACAACAAGTCCATCATTGTTTAATAGTTCTAAGATTTGTGTTGTTTTAGAACCAGGTGCAGCACATAAATCCAATATCTTCAATCCAGGTCTAGGATCCATAACTGTAACCGCTGCAGACGCACTTGCTTCTTGCATGTAAAAAGCACCAGAAAGGTATGCTGGTGTCATTCCATATTTTTTATCGTCTGTATAGTATCCATGTAATGCATAGGGACTTTTTTCATGAGGTATATCATTCACTTCAAAGAAATGAGCTACGTTTGTCTTTAAAGGATTGATACGAAATCCACGAAATGCATCTTGTTCTAAACACTTTAAATATTCAGGATATTCTTCTTGTAGAATATCTTGCATTTGTTGTAAAAATAGTTCATTCATATTCTTTTAATATCTTCTTTGTAGAAATAATATCTTGTTCCAACTGCATGATAAGATTTCCTTTGGATGAAAATCTTTTTTCTTCACGAATAAAACGAATAAATTCCACACTGATTTGTTTTCCATAAATATCTTGATTAAAATCGATAATATGTGCTTCTAAAGATAAATCATTACGATAATTAAATGTTGGATTGTGTCCTAAATTGATCATAGCACCATATTTCTCATTTTGAATGATTACAATTCCTGCATATACACCACTTTTTGGAAGAATATATTCAGGATCATAATGAATATTTGCGGTAGGAAAACCAATTGCGTTACCTTGATGTCTACCATGTATGACAACACCACTAATACGAAAGAAATACCCTAACATTTCTGCAGCTTCTTCCGTTTTTCCATCTTCAATGCATTGTGTAATACGTGTAGAAGAAATCTTGCCTTGTTCATCTTCAATTGGCTGTACGACTTCAACTTCCAATCCTTCTGTTTGTTGTAAGGTTTCTGCACTTCCTTTCCCCATAAATCCATAATGAAAATCAAAACCACATACTAATCCTTTTAATGAAATCTTAGATAAGATCTGTTGTACAAAATCTTCAGGAGATAGTTTTGCGAAATCAGAACTAAAATCCAAAATAATAATATTTTGAATTCCATATTCAACAGCTCGGTTTATTCTCTCTCGCATTGTTGTAATATGTTTCACATCTTTAACATGCTTGATTGTTACCCATGGATCTGGATCAAAGGTAATCAATGCAGATTCACAATGCTTTCTTTTTGCCATTTCAATTGTCTTTTGAATCAGAGCTTGATGTCCTTTATGCATTCCATCAAAATATCCAATACAAGCACACATTGGATTTGTATAAACTCTATTTGAATATATTCCCATTCTGATAATACGCATTAAAACAACCCTCTCACGCAATGATATAACTTATCATTCTTTAATTCATATGCAGCTAATATTTCTTTTTTATGAACAAGTATGACTTTTTCATCTGAACAATTTAAATGAATTGCTTTTCCATTCTTTACATCTTCTACTTGTTCTGTTTCTATCACTTTCCATTTTGGATCAAAGACTTTTAATGGATCAATACAACGCTCTTCATTTACACTTTCTATTTCAACTGCATCTTCTAAACATAAATGTTCTATTCCACTTCTAACAAGCGAAGTCATATAACCTAGTTCATTCATTTGTTTACAATAATCTTCAATCAAAGTACGAATATATGTTCCACTAGATACGATTACATCCATTTCATAAAGATTTTCATCTAATTTTTTTACGCTTAGAGAATCAATATGAATATCTCTTGCTTCACGTTCAATTTCAATTCCATTTCTAGCATATTCATATAATTTCTTACCATTCTTTTTGATTGCACTATACATAGGAGGAATTTGCTTTGTATCTCCTATAAACTGTTTACAAATTAAATCCAATTCTTCTTGAGAGTGTGTTTGATATTCTTTTTCCACAATCACTTCTCCCCAAACATCTTGTGTATCATAATTTTTCCCTAAAGAAAACTGTGCAATGTAATGTTTATGATTACTTACACAAAACTGTAAATACTTTGTACACTTTCCTAACGCAATGATCATAAAGCCTTCCGCATTTGGGTCTAAAGTCCCTGAATGTCCTGCTTTTTTCTCATTCAATTTGCGTTTTACTTGTGACACACATTGAAAAGATGTCATACCTTTTGGTTTTTTTACTAATATAATTCCGTTCATCTGATGAACATTATAGCAAAATATTGTTGATTTGTTTGATTTATGTAGTATACTTGTCCCATAAATAAAATCTCATATAGAGGTAGCGATGCAGATGAGTAGCATAG
>CAVKTV010000108.1:0-4380 GCA_963659075.1 Lachnospiraceae bacterium
CATAAATATCGAAAATGATAAAGCTATTAAATAAATATTAGCTCTGATATGGATTGGTAGATATAAATACAATTGATGAACTAGATTGGCTCCCAGCAGATCAAAAAATTATACCAATTTTAATAGAAAAATAATTGACTTAAAGTGCACTTTAAGAATAATAATATTAATTGAGGTATGAGTTATGAGCAAAGAAAAAACATATACGATTTCAGAAGTAGCTGACAAGTTATGTATTGCACCATCAACGATTCGTTATTATGATGCGGAAGGCTTATTGCCTTTTCTACAAAGGGTGAATGGTAGAAGAGTGTTTCATGAAAGTGATCTATCTAGTATGCGATTAATTGAATGTTTAAAGAATACTGGTATGAGTATTCGTGATATTAAGGCATACTTTACATTAGCCAAACAAGGAGATAGCACTTTAGAAGAAAGAAGAGATATTATTCTAAAACAAAAACAATCTATTCTAGATCAAATAGAAGGTTTAAAGTTGAACTTAAAGACAATCGAACATAAAGAAAAATATTATAAAGAAGCAATTGAAGCAGGTACCGAATCAATTCACTTCAAAAAGAAAAAATGATCTAAGATCATTTAATCAAAATCAATATTGTTTTTAGCGCGTTCATCATAATCTAAAACATATAGATAAGAATACATAATATTTAAATAATATTCCATGGATGCACGAGAGAAGAAAGCGGCGATACGATGGCCTTTATCTTCTTTGGCGGGTAACAATAACGCAATCGTACATACTTTTGCGAGCTCGCTATTCGCATCAGCTGTAATACAAATCGTAGGTACTTTTTGCCTTTTTAATTGTTTGGCATGTTCAATCGTACTAGGTGTTGATCCAGAATAAGATAATAACAACGCACAATCTTCAGGATGTAATGTTTTCGCTAAGTGACCTTGTTCACCATATACTGGTGTAACGATATAATTTGTTCCAGAACGTGTCATACTTGCTTGAAATGCTAGACCTGCAAGATACGCATCTCCGACACCGAAAATCGCAACATTTTTAGCTGCTTTCATTAAGTAACAAGCTTTTTGCATATCTTGAATAGATAATATTTTTTGTGTTTCTTGTAATGTTTGAATTGTTAATTTTTTTAATTGTTGTGAGATTTCTGGAATACTATCATTTTTAGAAAAAGGAAAGTTTGGATCAACATCTTGATAATCTGTACTTGCACGTAATAATTCTTGAGAAAAACGGAATTTAAAATCTTTAAAACCTGTTAGGTTTAATCTTGTACAAAGACGCATAATAGCACTTGTTGAAGTGTAAGTTTTTAATGCGAGTGTTTGTATGGACATTTGTAAAACATCATCTTTGTGGGCAAGGATATAATCCGCAATAACTTTTTCGTTTTCAGTGAAATTGATTTGTTCTTTTAATTTACTTTGTATTGACATGAAACTATTATATCAAATTCCGGAACAAAATGCCGAAATATTCGAGCTTATTTTCTAAAAGTTTCGAAACATCTTTCCAAGATTCTGTACTTATATTTCCTTTTTTTTGAAATATGGTATCCTCAACTTAACAGAAAGAGGTAAATAAAAATGACAACAAATGAGGGTGTTAAAATTGTAACAATTGGTGGTGGATCTTCCTATACACCAGAACTAATGCAAGGTTTTATTAAGCGTTACGAACAACTACCAATCAAAGAAATTTGGTTAGTTGATATCGAAGATGGAAAAGAAAAATTAGAAATTGTTGGAGCATTGGCACAAAGAATGTGGGATGCTTCACCATATGATGTAAAGGTCCATTTGACATTAGATCGTAGAGAAGCATTAAAAGATGCAGATTTCGTTACTACACAATTTAGAGTAGGATTATTGAATGCACGTATCAAGGATGAAAGAATTCCATTATCTCATGGAATGTTAGGTCAAGAAACAAATGGTGCTGGTGGTATGTTTAAACTACTTAGAACTGCACCAGTTATTAAGGCAATCGTAGAAGATATGAAGGAACTTTGTCCTAATGCATGGTTAATCAACTTCACAAATCCATCTGGAATGATTACAGAAACTGTTATTCGTCAATGTGGTTGGAAGAGATGCATTGGTTTATGTAATGTACCAGTAAATATCATGTTACAAGAACCAGAAATGTTAGGAAAGAAAGAAGGAGAATTGAATTTTGAATTCGCTGGATTGAATCACTTCCATTTCCACCGTGTATTTGACGCAAAAACTGGTGAAAATGTAACACATCAAATTGCCTATAAGATGATGGAAGACGATAAGAGCAACATGCAGAATATTCAAAATGAAAAGTTCTTATTAGATCAATTACTCGCAATGGATTGTTTGCCATGTGGATATCATCGTTACTACTATTTAACAAATGAAATGATGAAAAAAGAATTAGAAGAATTTGGAAAACATGAAACAAGAGCTGAAAGTGTAAAAGAAGTAGAAACACAACTATTTGAGTTATACAAAGATCCTGCACTTCATGAAATGCCAGAATTATTAAGCAAGCGTGGTGGTAAATATTATAGTGATGCAGCATGTGAAACAATTAGCGCAATCTATAATAATTCAGGTAAAGTTATGGTCGTTTCTACAGAGAATAGAGGTGCATTACCTGATTTAGAAGATGATGCAATCGTTGAAGTATCTGCACGTATTACTAGACATGGTGCTGAACCAATTGCCTTCGGTCATATGGAACCTGCAGTTCGCGGAATGGTTCAATTGATGAAGGCAATGGAAGAAACAATCATTGAAGCTGCATTAACTGGTAATTACAATAAGGCATTAGAAGCTTTTGAAATTAATCCTTTGGTTGTTCATGGTCAATGTGCACAAGATCTATTAGATGAAATGCTAGTAGCACATAAGAAATATTTGCCACAATTCGCAGAAAAAATTGCAGAATTAGAAGCAAAGGGTGTTACAGTACAAGATGAAGTAGCTAGAAAGTTATGTGAACAAGGATTATAAAAATGGCGAATAATAAAATATTATTCTTAGATGTTGATGGAACATTGATTGACTATAACGCAATCATGCCAAAAAGTGCTGGTGAAGCAGTTGATCTAGCACGTAAGAATGGTCATTTGGTTTATATTTGCACGGGTTGTTCTAAAGCTGAAATCGCACAAAGAGACTTATGTGAATATGATGGAATGATTGGTGGAAATGGTGCATATGTAGAAGATTATGGTGAAGTTGTTATGCATCAAGGATTGTCTGTAGAAGAAGTCAAACACGTTGTTGATTGGTGTAATGAAAGAAAGCTTGGATTTTATCTTGAGGCAAATAGTGGCATGTATTGTAATGATTACATGTTAGAACAAGGTCCAGTTACAATGATGAAATATGCATTAGGAAAAGGTGCAGATCCAACAAAAGCAGAAGCAAGCGCACATGAATTTGTAAATGATTTTATTCATTTACCAACAGAAGAATTGTATCGTGATGATATTAATAAGATTTCGTTTATTCTTTCATCCTATCAAGATCACTTAGATTCAAAAGAGGAATATCCTGAATTGATTGCGAATACTTGGGGTGGAAAAGATGAACAAGCATTGTTTGGAGATCTTTCTCCAAAAGGAATTACTAAAAAACATGCGATTGATGTCTTATTAAAACATTTGAATCGAAGTGCAGAAGATACAATTGCGTTTGGAGACGCCAAAATTGATATTTCCATGTTTGAATTATGCAATTATTCAGTTGCGATGGGAAATGCAGGTGAAGAAACAAAAGCAGCTGCAGATTATATCACAACAGATGTCAATGAAGATGGCATTTGGAATGCATTCAAATATTTAAATTTGATTTAAAAAAAGAAGGTGATTTTACTAAATTGTAAAATCCCTTCTTTTCATATTTGATAATTCACCCAATTTCCTTGTTTGAAACGAATACCTAATAAGATAAATCTAGATAATTGATCAGATAAAACACCAATCCAAATACCCACTAATCCTAATGGACATACTACAACTAATAAATACGTTACGATAGAACGAATAATCGTTACAGAAATTAAAGAAGAAACCAAAGTATATTTGACATCTCCAGCACCTCTTAGACAACCACCAAATATAATTTGCGATATTTGAAATAAAACAATGACCATAATGAATCTAGAAATCAATGTACCATCATCTAAAATATCTTTTTGAGAGAAGAATAATCCAAATAGATCTCTGCCAAAGAAGAATAGAATGATAGCTAATACGATTGATATCATAGCACCAACAAATTGACATGTATTTCCATAAGAACGTGCCTTTTCTGGATTCTTTTCCCCTAAAGATCTACCGATTAACGCAACTGCAGCTACTTGCATACCATCTCCAAATGAGAATCCTAGTGTTAAAAAGTCCATTC
>CAVKTV010000108.1:4414-6263 GCA_963659075.1 Lachnospiraceae bacterium
GAATCCTAGTGTTAAAAAGTTCATTCCAACGTTGTGTGCCGCAAAAGCATCTGTACCAAGTCTTGCCGCAAGTAAAGAAGTGACAAGAAATCCAACACGCATTGCGATATTTTCCGCTAATATATTACTTCCTAAATTTGTAATAGAAGATAATGTAGTGGTAACTGGTCTGATTTTCTCTTTGATAATATAAGGAATTGAAACATAACTATCTTTTTTGAATAAGGAGTGAATCGACATGATACAAGCTACTACGGTTCCTAAAACTGTAGCGACAGAAGCACCAAATAATCCCCATTTAGGAAATCCAAGGTTTCCATTGATCAATAAATAGTTAAAACAAATATTAACAAGTGAAGAAGCAATATTTGTTGTCATCGCTATCTTTGTATTTCCACTTCCACGTTGCGCAGCATTAATAATCATTGATATGACATTGAATATCATACCGCCTTGAATAACCTTAAAATACGTGACTGCAGCAGTATGTGTATCAGAAGATGATCCGGCGAATTGAATAATTGGATCAGCAAATACTATTGAACAAATAGATAAAAAAACACATAAAACAAGCGCGATGGAAAATGCTGTCACCAATACTTCATTTGCGTTATGGCGATTATCTTGTCCTCTTCTTCTTGCGACTAATGCACTGACTGCTACATTTATCGCAAAGAAAAAACAAAGTGAAATGAATTTAGGTTGTGTTGTTAATCCAACTGCACTAACCGCATATGTACCTAATGAAGACACCATCATTGTATCTATCATTCCCGCAAGTGATATAAAAAAACTTTCTAAAACTGCAGGCCAAGCAGTAGAAATCGTATCTTTCATTAATTTCATTCGATTCATAAACTTACCCCTTAATATGTATTCCATTATATGCCTATGCAACTGAAATAATTTTCCGAAATAGATATGTTAGAATAATTGCGATAAGAGGTATATAAATGACAAGACAATATTGGAAACCATCAAACATGTTAAATCCTGTACCAGCAGTTTTAATTACATGCAAAGATGAAAATGGGAAATCAAACGCAATGACAGCTGCGTGGGCAGGAACAATCTGTTCTGATCCTGTAATGGTATCTGTATCTATTCGTAAGAATCGATATTCACATGATATTATTCAAAGAACTGGTGAATTTGTTATGTGTTTAACAAATCGTGATATGGTTAGAGCTACAGATTATTGTGGAATCTATAGTGGGGCAAAGGTTGATAAATTCAATTTACCTGGAAGATTGCATATTACAGAAGAACCCGCAAAGTTAGTGAATGCTCCATGTATTAAAGAAAGTCCAGTTTGCTTAGAATGTAAAGTAAAACAAGTTCTAGAATTAGGCTCTCATGATATGTTTATTGCGGAAGTTGTTAGTACAGATATTGATGAAAGATTATTAGATGAAAACGGAAGATTAGATTTACAGAAAGCTGATTTGATGGCTTATAGTCATGGTGAATATTACGCATTAGGAAAAAAATTAGGAAAATTTGGATTTACTTCTTTGAAGAGTGAACAAGAAGAAAATTTAAAAGAAATTAAGACACCAAAAGGAAATCGCACAAACTTTAAAGGTAGAAAGAAAAATCGCAAGCATAACTGAATAGAGAAAAGGCTCACATTTGAAGTGAGCCTTTTGAAACTATTTCATTAATTTTGTAATATCTTCTTTTGATAATCCAGTAAGACTTTGAATTTCTTCAATAGGATAATTCTTACTTAACATTTGTTTTGCGAATTTTACTTTTCCTTGTTCTAATCCAATTGAAATACCTTCTTCTTTGGATTTCTTTTCAGCTTCTTTGAACTCTTCGGCATATAGATCTCTTACATAGTCTC
>CAVKTV010000109.1:0-6128 GCA_963659075.1 Lachnospiraceae bacterium
CATTATTAGGGATGTACAAACGATTCCAATCCGCAAGATAAAGATCTTGGAATAAACTTTCTTTGAGTTTCGTCCATTCTTCACTACTCAAAACATCCGCAACTTTGTCAATGCCACCTTCATTGGCATCATATACTTCATACACACAAGACCCATCTTTTTCTTGTATCATTCTTAAACGAGCACTTCCAGAAACAATATCACCATACCGAAAACGCAATCCTTTAACAGCTTCTACCATAGAAATACCTTTATCACTTAAAGCAGTTCTACCAAAAGAATTTTTACAATCATCGCACAAATAATACTCTTCTAGTTTTTTTACTTTTTTACTTCCACAATGTGGACATATTATCTTTTTACTCATAATTCCTCCAAATAACCTGTATTTATTTTACAACAGTTTTTTAACTTTAGAGCAATAAATGTAAGCGTTTTCTGATTAAAGATATCCATCCATTGCTTTTGTGACTTTTTTATATGAATAAACAAAACAAATAATTTCCGCAATCGCTGTTATGACCCACGAACATGGATACAATAAATACAATGATGTAATCGTATGAAAGTACGCAAATATCGTATAGATCCAAACAACTCTAAATACACAAGAACCTAATATTACAATAACAATTGGCGCAATACTTTTTCCAATACCTCTAGATGCCGCAATCGTACAATCCATGAATGCTGATAAACAATAAGAAAATGCCATTACTTTTAATTTTTCTTCTCCAGCTGTTATAACAGATGCATCATTTGTAAAGAATCCCAAAAAGTAATTTCCAAAGAAAAACAAAGCTGTCCCAAAGATAATACCAGCCATAAATGAATAAAATAGTGCAACAAAGTAGCTCTTTAACATACGTTCTTTCTTTCCTGCACCCCAGTTTTTAGATACAAACGAGGCGCATCCTGTATAAAAAGCAGCCATAACATTAAATACGATCGTATCCGCATTACTTGCGGCAGAATTTCCAGAAACTACAACTGCATCAAAAGAATTTACACCTTTTTGTACAAATAAGTTCGCTATCGCAAAGATTGCACTTTGAATACCTGCTGGAATACCTATCTTCAAAATTTCTTTACAAGCTCCTTGATCAAATAATTCTTTATGAACATCTAATTTGCAAATATCATCACGTTTTCTTAAATGTAAAACAATTAATATAGCACTAAGACATTGTGAAATAGCTGAAGCAATCGCAACACCATCTGCAGCTTTATGGCACACAATAACAAAGAATAAATTCAAGATTACATTCACTACACCAGAAATCGTCAAATACATCAATGGTCTTTTTGTATCACCTCTTGCACTTAATACACCATTACCAAAATTATAGATAGCCATTGCCGGAAAACCTAAAGAATAGATTTTTAAATATAATGAAGCCTGTGCAAATAACTCAGATTTCGTATTTAATACATTTAATAACGGATTACATAAAATAAAAGCCAATATAGCAATTATAATTCCAACTACACCACAAGCAATCAAAGCTGAAAATATACTTTTCTTTGTATATTCTGTATTCCCTTGTCCTAAGCTATGCGCTACAACAACAGTCACACCACTTCCCATACCAATTAAAAAACCTGTATATAACGTAACTAGTATCGTTGTTGATCCAACTGCACCAAGTGCCGTAGAAGAAGCAAATTTACCAACTACCGCAACATCACTCAAATTAAATAAAACTTCTAATATTTGTGCAAACATCAAAGGAACACTAAAAAAGAATAAATTCTTCCATAAGGAACCTTCACACATTTCTATCCCACGACTTCTTGACATCATTGCCTCCTAAACTCGCAAGAATTATTGTAGTCCTTTTTCTAGAAACCAAAAGAAAAACTTTCGAAAATCGAAAGTCATTTCATTAATCTATCTTTATTTTTTGTTACAACAACAATAATCAATATTTCTAACAGGAAAGCTAATACCATAAATATGTATTCACCTTGTGCCAAAAAATGTCCTGCAATACAATTCAATAATATTTGTATCCAACAAGAAGAAGCTACCGCAATCACAAAATCTTTAGTAGAAATATTTGTCTGTGCAGAGATATACGGAATAATACCATTCGGAATACCTGGAATCATACAGGATATCGCTACTACAAATACAGGATGTCCTTGATTGATTTTCTGAATCAAAGCATTTTCTTTCTTTAATAATGTACTTACATTTTTCTTAAATATTCTTCCTACACAAAACGCAACACAATTTCCAGAAACGAATCCTATCCAACAAATCAAGAAACTTTTCCACCAGCCATAAATCAATGCTCCCGCAATTTGTATGACCATTCCTGGGAAAAAGATTGATATTACTTGCATGACACAAATCAACCAAAGTACAAAATATCCACCAATTGTAGATTGTTGTTGTAGATAAGCTGTCAATTCTTGTTGATCTCCATGTTCTAGAATATGAATCAAATCAACAAATTGATTTCCAAATGTTTTATATACGATATAACACATCATCACAACCACAATGATTGCGAATAAAATGAGTGTTTTCTTTCCTATTTGTTTTACTTTTTTTGCCATATCATTCCCTAATTAGCTTAAGGAATATAACATATTTCTCGCAAAATTTATATCTTTTTTTTAAAAATCAACTTAAATTGTCTAATTTAGAAATAATGCTATGATATTAGATGTTTTGAAGGAGTTTTTATGAACGCAAAAGAAATATCTCAAGAATTACTAACTTTTATACAACATAGTCCAAGTATGTTTCATTCTATTTCATCTATCCAAAAATATTTAGATGATGCAAGCTTTACATATTTACCAGAAAATTCTTCTTGGAACTTAGAAAAAGGAAAACAGTATTATACAATTCGTAATCATTCCAGTTTAATTGCTTTTAAAGTTGGACAAACATTAGATGATTATCATTTTCAGATGTGTGCTTCCCATAGTGATTCACCAACTTTCAAGGTAAAGACTGTTCCTGAACTAAAAGGACAAGGTGAATATTTAAAATTAGATGTAGAAGCATATGGTGGAATGATTGATTCCACATGGTTTGATCGACCACTTACAGTAGCAGGTAGAGCTTTTGTTAGAAATGGAAATACAATTGAAAATAAGCTTGTTTATATTGATAAAGATTTATTGTTGATACCAAACGTCGCAATTCATTTCAATCGTGAAGTCAATAAAGGTGTACCAACAAATAGGCAAGTAGACTTATGTCCTTTATTTTCTTCAGGAAAAGCTAAAGAAGGCGACTTCAAAAAGATGATTGCAGAACATTTGAATGTTACTGTAGATAATCTATTAGGCTTTGATTTATTCTTAGTCAATCGTCAAAGACCTTGTATCTGGGGATATCAAGAAGAATTCATTTCTTCACCAAAGTTAGATGATCTACAATGTGCATTTACAACATTAAAAGCTTTCTTAGAATCTAGTAATGAACATGATATTAGTGTATATGCTTGTTTTGACAATGAAGAAGTTGGTTCTAATACAAAACAAGGCGCAATGTCTACTTTCTTACAAGATACATTAAAAAGAATCAATTATGGTTTGAAGAAATCAGAAGAAGAATATTATCAAGCAATTTCTAAGTCCTTCTTAGTCAGTGCAGATAACGCTCATGCAGTACATCCAAATCATCCAGAAAAGACAGATACTGTTAATTGTGCTTACATGAATAAGGGATTAGTAATTAAAGAAAGTGCAAACCAAAAATATACAACAGATGCTTTCTCTAGATCTGTATTAGAACAAATCTGTTATATGGCAAATACACCATATCAAATATTCGCAAATCGTTCTGATTCATTAGGAGGATCAACATTAGGTAATTTATCAAATATCCAAGTAAGTGTCCATGCAGTAGATATCGGTTTACCACAATTATCCATGCATTCCACATATGAAACTGCTGGTGTAGAAGATACCGCAACAACAATTCAAACTCTCACAAAATACTATTCAACAAATATCAATATTAATACATTTGATCAAGTAACCTTTGAATAAAAGAAAAAAGCTTGGGATTATCATTAAATCCTAAGCTTTTCATTTATCTATTTTGCAAGTTTTGCGGCAGCTTCTCCAGCAATCTTACCAGATACAAATGTCCAAGATTGAGCTTGTCCACCCCATGGAGAATAAGCTTCACCTTCTTTGTTCGCAACACCTTCAGAATCTTGACCAACTGCAAATAGATTCTTGATTGGTGTTCCATCTTCTTTTAATACGTTCATATTTGTGTCAACGTCTAAAGAACCAACTGTTCCATATGAATATCCACAACATTCAAATAAATAATACGTTTCATCTGCATCACCTAATGATTTAGTTAATGTTTTTTCATCCATTCCTAATGCTTCTGCTAATTCACTAGGTGTTCCCTTCCAAGCATTCTCTGTTTCCAATGCTACTTCAATAATATGATCGATACTATCAATTGGTGTACCTGCTTCTGGCACTGTTCCACCTTGTCCTAAGCCAAAGATAGATACGGCTGCTGTTGTTTCAGATAAACCACTCTTCTCCATCGCATCAATTTCGTCTTGTGTATAAACATTGTAATAATGGAAACCAGGAGCATAAGCAATACCAACTGTCAATTCACTATTTGTTGTTCCAGATTCATCTGTTGTACCTAAAATAGCACCAGTTTCATCTACTTCTTTTGTGTCACTTGTTGTAGCTATTGCAGATAAAATTGCCTTTTCATCTGCTGTTAATGAATCGTCACGAATAATATTAGGAACTTGAGATACATGAATCATTGGTAATGTTCCTAATGCATATGTTGCACCACCCACAGATTGTCCCATCTTGATACCTGTACCATCATTAACTGTATCACCAATTGATTTCACTGTACTTCCATATACTTCTTCCAACATTTCATCATTTCCTAAGAAGCCACCAGTCGCAAGAATAACTGCCTTACCATATATTTCATATGTTGTACCATCATAACTAACAGCTTTAACACCAGTTACATTTCCATCAGAATCTGTTAATAATTCCTCTGCTGTTAGTTCTAACATATAGTCGTTATCTTCATCCATCGCTTTTGCTTTATCCAAAGCATTTTGGAATTGATATGTATGATCTGGACCAAATGCATACCACTTTGTATTATCTTCATCTGCAGTGTAAACTGTCCACTCTTTATCCCAAGATGGAACAACGAAAGATCCTAAAAGACCTCCCATTCCATCAAAACTAAAGTCAAAGTTATCCATATAATAGTCTACAGCAGAGCCTGATTCATATACAGCTTCTTTAATAACATCTGCTTTTTCATCTGTTCCAACATATTCCACCCATGTTTTGTATACTTCATCTTCATCGATATAGTCTTTACCATTTGTGTATTTATTCTTTAAGTTTTCACTATTTAATACCATTGGTCCATATACAGATGCGGAGTTTCCACCAATTTCACCTGCAGCTTCAATACCAAAAACTTTAGCACCAGCTTTAGCAGCAGAACAATAAGATAAAATACCAGATCCACCTAGCCCAACTACAATTACATCATATCCATCAACTTTCTTAACTTCCGTACTTTTTTCCACAGTTGTCATCCATTCACTACTTTTACCACCTGCTTCTTCGATTGCAGAAGATACAATGTTTTTAATTGCACCAGAAGAAGTTGTTGCTCCAGTAATTGAATCTACCCCAACACTTTGTGCTTCAATAATTCTAGGAATCAATTTTTCTTCCGCAACACTAAACCATTGCCCAGTTGCAGAATCAGATTCTTCAGTAATTTGAATATCTGTAATTTTGTTATCTTTGATTGTGACTGTTCCTTTCATAAGTCCAGTCACTCCAAAACTTGTTGCAGTTTCAGTATAAGTGCCGTCAGTTAGTTTTGTCTTTTCAGCACTTTCTGTACCACTCGCTTGCTTGATAGCATCTTCTAAAGCAGCTTTTACAGCGTTTGTGGTTTCAGTAGCTCCAGATACACCATCAATATCACTAGATTGATTATCCATGATTTGTTGTACCAATTCATCTGCGGCTTTTCCACCAATTGATTCTGTTTCTCCAGAAACATCTAATTCAACTTTTGTAATTTCTGAAGAAGAAAATGTTGCAGTAACAGTTACATCAGAGCTATGACC
>CAVKTV010000110.1:0-6125 GCA_963659075.1 Lachnospiraceae bacterium
TTGTGAAGTTGTGTAAGTTTCTCACAATAGGTGACATTTTCCCTTAACGTTAACATATCTAAAACAGAGACTTCTTCTCTTCATTATGCGATTTGATATATTTACTCCACTGAATATATCCATAAGTTGTGTTTGTAAAATACCCTAATTTCAATACTAATAGTACATATTGTCCTGACATAATATTAATGACAGATTCTAAGAATGCACTAATATACCAAGCAATCCATTGTTCTCTTAATCTAAAGAAAATGAACAAACCATTGGCTACACCAACCGCAGAAGCGCACGCATCAATATATGTGATGATCGTAGCTAATCTTTCATTTCCGTTTAAGAAGTCTGTTTGAATATCTAATCCACTTAGGAAATATCCTACAACAATTGTCCAAACAACGATTACCAAGATAACGAGTACTTCTTGATACCCTTTTAATCTTCTAACTGCAGTTAATTCATCACTATCATCATCTTTATGCTTGCTCCAATTGATATAACTCAAGATATCGATTGGTAACCAGAAAAACAATGTCGTCGCAATTGTCGCAAAACGATACATCAATACTAAACAAGTACAAATCTCTGTAATTTCAACAAATACAGACACCAAGAAGTTATATCTAGATTGTTTAGAAATCAATAATTCACAAAGAATATTTAAGAATGTATCTAATAGATACAACAACATAATGATGATTCCATTAACACCATTTGCGCTTTCTTCTGGAAACAATACTGCTACGATCGTAGCCAATACCATGATAGAAAGAAACCATGATTTCTCATATGTTGTAAAAGCTTTTGAGAAAACAAAAACAATACTAACAGATAAGAATAGAATCAATAAAGATGTACCTAAATTAAATACAGAGATTGTTTTATTTGCCATCACTTGATGGTAATTATATTGAATTTCAGATTCACTTGGATCTAAATGATCAAAATACAATTTCTCACCTGATTCTGTTTCATACTCATATGCCGTAATTGAATCATCATCCAAATCCAAATAATCTTCATAGGAATACGATACAACCATTTGTGCATCTCCATTTTCATAAGTGACATCACAAACAGTAGAATCTTCATCATAATCTTCATCTTCTGCATTTCTTTGCATCTGTAATTGTTGTACAAATTGAACATCACCATATTCACTATGTACTTCTTTTAATCCAATAAAAAAAGAACTGATAGAGCCTATTAATAATGCGCACAAAATAAAAACAAATAATTTTCTAATTTTAGAATTTGGTTCAATATATGATTTAATTTTATTTAACATGAAAAACCCCCGAAACATTGTATACTTTTGTCTTAGGGGGTTCAACTTATTTAATAATATTTAGATAACACTTTTAATAATGATTGAATATCTAATGGCTTTGTTAGATGTTCATTCATACCTGCTTCTTTAGATTTCTTTGCGTCTTCTTCAAAAGCATTTGCGCTTAATGCGATAATTGGAATTGTTTGCGCATCTGGATATTGTAATGCTCGAATTCTTTTACTAGCCTCATATCCATTCATCACAGGCATCATAATATCCATAATAATCGCGTCAAAATAACATTCTTCATGACAAATATATTGATCGATTGCTTCATTTCCATTCACCGCTTCTACAACGATAATTCCATTTTCTTCTAATAAAGTTTTCGCAATTTCACGATTCAAATCATTGTCTTCCACCAATAATACTTTACATCCTTTAATAGAATGAGAACCTTCTTTTGTATCTACTACTGTTTCACACACATCTTCCGCAATTTCAAATGGAATTGTTACATCAAACTTACTGCCAAAACCTTCTTCACTTTGAATATTGATATTTCCATTCATCATTCCAATCATTTTCAAAACGATTGCCATACCTAAACCAGTGCCTTGATAAATACTTCTTGCGTTATGATGTTCTTGTACAAATGGTTCATAGATATGTTCTATGAAAGTAGGACTCATTCCAATCCCTGTATCTTCAATTGTAAAATGTAATAAAACGGAATTTCCTTTTTGTTTTTCTTCTTTGATTTGAAAAGTAACCTTTCCATTTGTTTTGTTGTATTTGATTGCGTTATCTAATATATTCATCAATATTTGTTTTACATGTAAAGAAGAACCATATACAAATGGATATTCTAATTCCGGATACTCATAATCAAATGTAATATCATTTTGCGCCGCCTTCATTTGAATCATTGTGATAACTTCTATAATTGCTTCTTTCATGTCAAATGGATCATGAGACAATTCCACTTCGTTACTTTCTAATTTACTCAATTGTAAAATATCATTTAATAACGACAACAAATAATTTGCGGCAACTTTTGCCTTTTCACGATTTTCATTCAACAATTCATAATCATCTGGATGATTTGCATCAATTTCAATCAATCCTAAAATACCATTTAATGGTGTTCTAATATCATGTGACATCCTATTCAGAAATTCTGTTTTCGCATTATTCGCTTCTCTCAATTTATTTCTAACATCAATTTCTCTAGCCAAAAACAATATCCAACCAGATACAACAAAAGAATAGCTTTGAAAAGGAACTCCATAAATAAATGTCTGTATGAATGTTGTAATCATTGGAATGAAAATATATAAGAACGCTGCCATCAATTCCCCATGACTAATCTTAGATTTATTTGTCACGATCAAATAAAAGAACAATGAAATTCCAATTAATGAAGGAATCTGACAAACTGGGAAATATACTGTTCTATGATAAATATGCATTTCATCAAAGTAATAATACAAATCAAAATATTGAGATAAAACAACCATTAATATGGATATTCCTGTCATGAACCATATCAAATAATAGATTCTTTTTTCTTTTTTAGGATTTAGATAATCATAGAGATATTTGGCAAGGATACCCATCAAAGAATAATTCAATACATAAACCATTGCGTTTGATAGTTGTAACACCATAAAACCACTCGTTGTCATACTACCAGAGTAATAATATGTAAGAGCATCATTAAACAATAATAAAGCTCCAATCAATTGTACAAGCATAATATCTTGATCCGTTTTAGAACGTTTCTTTTGTAAAGCTAATATGCAAGTAATGATTAGGCACATGATTATCGCAACAAATTCTATCGCTATAATAAATAACACTTGAACATTCATAAGTTATCACTTTCTAGGGGCAACAAATCCATAGTTCATACTATGAATTATTAACATTTTAAATCAAAATAAAACTTTCGTACAAATAATATAAAAAAAAGCAGAAGATATCACAATATCCTCTGCCGAATCTATTTCTAAATATTTCCTGTAACCCACGCAAAGATAAAGAACAACGCAAACCCAAACAAATAGACCAATCCAATGATTGACATATATTTCAACCACGGTTTTACTTGATGTTCTTTATTGTTTACTAACTTATAATTCATCAATCCAAAGAATGGTGTAGTGATAAATGAAGCAATCATCGCAAAACGTAACATTGTCGCAACATTACCAGAGAATAAATACACAATGATCAATCCAATCACAGAAGTCAAAGTAATCCAAATAGATAAACTTTTCTTAGAAGATTCTTTCTTATTTAACAATAAACGAAGTGCTTCATTATTCGCTCTAGAATACCCATCAATAACAGTAATGACTGTTCCGAAAATACATAAAAACGCAATAAACGTAATCAATAAACGAGACCAATCACCAAAAACAGATGCATACATATTCACAAATTGTGCAATATACGCTGCAGAAGCACTTAATACTTCTTCACCAGATCCATATTGAATCAAAGCACCCAATGCACAAAATATTAAAGCTAATATTGCTGTACTGATATAACCAACATTGAAGTCAAACATTGCGTCGTCAATTGACATATCAACTTGTTTTCTTTTTTCTACTTGCCACATAGAATTGATTGCGGAAATTTCAATAGGACATGGCATCCACCCCATCAAAGAAACAATGAAAGGAAGCGCAGCCATACACCATGGTGTAGGTGCTTCGAAATTTGGAGCATACTCACGATGTTGAAACAACGCAATAATAACAGCTAAAACTGTCGCAATCGTCAAAGCTGTCATGACCCATTTCGCTAATGAATCCAAAAAACGATATCCGCCAATCAATAACATTGCCCAAATAATAACAATGATAATCGTTGTTAGTTGAGAAATCGACAAACCAAATCCATTTGGAAAAACATTATATAAGATTGCGGCACATAAGATTCCTACACCCGCAGTATTTACAATCGCAGAAAAAACATTTAATACAAAAAATATGATTAACCAAGCTTTTCCTTTTTCTGCATAACCTTCTATTAAACTTTTTTGGTTCTCCATTGTGTATTGTGAACCAAAACGGAAAAATGGATATTTAAATACATTGATCAAAACAATCATCAAAGCTAATTGCCAACCATAGATTGCTCCAGCTTGCGTAGAAGAAACGATATGTGATCCGCCAACCGCTGCAGAAGCCATCAAAATACCAGGCCCTAACGCCCTGAATTTTGTTTTCCAAGTAGAAATTTGTGTTTTAATTTCACTCATAGAAGTCCCCTTATATTAAAATTTAAAATCCGCTCTATTATATACCAAATCAAAAAAGATTGACGTACGTTTTCAATTTTACTATAATACTTGAGCGTGATGCACCAGTGGTGGAATGGCAGACACGTACGCTTGAGGGGCGTATGGAGAGATCCGTGCAAGTTCAAGTCTTGTCTGGTGCACGAAATGTTCAGTGAAATCTGAACTTTTTTTATATCAGCCAAATAAAGCGCTTACATTTTTTGAAATCATCATTTATAATAGTTTCTTGTTAGGAGATTTTTTATGCTTAGAATCGCAATTTGTTGCGGTGGAGGATTTTCCTCTAGCGCATTAGCTTTACATTTAGAACAAGAATCAAAAGAAAAAGGTTTACATGAAAGAGCACAATTCATCTTTATTCCAATTAATCATTTATTAGATCGTATGAATGAAGTTGATATCGCAATGGTATGTCCGCACATGGAATTTCAAGTAAGACGTGACGCTACAAAATATACAATTCCTGTAACGATCATTCCACCTAGATTATATGGATTGATGCCTGCGTTATCATTTGTTGAAGATGCAGAAGATATCTATGAACTATGGAAGAGTGGAACACCTAATATGGTGACATTTCCAGATGAGCCTAGACCCTTAGCAGTCAAAAGAACAATTTCTCATCGAAGAATGTTAAATGGCGAAAAAACAGACTTCTCAAAGATTTCTACACATTAGAAATCTTTTTTATTTGTTGACTCTACATCTATTGTAGGGTTTATAGTTAATACATGAAAAACAAAAACTTATTTAAAATTGGTGAAATCGCTGATATCTATGAAATCAGTGTACAAACATTACGTCATTATGAAGAATTAGGATTACTCCATCCTTCCTATATCGATCCTGATACACATTATCGTTATTATGGAATCGAACAAACAGAAGTTTTAAATATGATTTGTTACTTGCGTGCATTGGATACTCCTCTTTCAACAATTCGTTCCTTTCTAGAAAATCGTAATATCGAAAAAATGGAACAAATGTTAATGAACCAACAAAATGAAATCCAACAAAAAATCACTTTACTACAAAACATGCAGAATATGGTAGAAAGAAGATTACAAATATTAGATTCCGCAAAGACAAATACTTTAGATCAAATACAAATAATAGAATCACTTGAATTGAATTATATCTATTTAAAAAATCATTTACAGCCTAAAAGCTATCTTGATTTAGAAACTAGTATTTTACAGTTAAAAAAAGAACAAAAACAATCTCTTGTATTTTTAGGGAATGTTGGAGTCGGTTTAAGTGAAGAACATTTTTTCAATCAACAATATGAATTTTATGATTATGTTTTTATTCTATTGAATTCTGAAGATCATTCATTTCAACATGCAGAAATGATTCCCGCTTCCACCACTTTAACGATTCAATTTCATGGAAATCATACAAACGCAATTCCATCTTATCAAAAGTTGTATTCTTACATGCAAGAAAACCAATGGATACCAAATGGATTCGCTAGAGAAATGACACTGATTGATGAAGGCTTAACTTCTGATACATCACAATATGTAACAGAAATACAAATAC
>CAVKTV010000111.1:0-6063 GCA_963659075.1 Lachnospiraceae bacterium
ATTTATTATACATTATTTTCTTTTTTTAGCTTATGCTACTTTGTCAACAGACTGAGACTTCAAATTTTGAAGTCTTTTTATATGCCAATAATTGTATCTACTGCTAATGCAATCAATTTCGCAAATGGTTGTTTTACCTTTTCCCCTGTTTCCATAACTTCTTCATGCGTTAGTTTTTGATCTAACATACCTGCAGCCATATTTGTGATAACAGAAATACCAATCACTTCCATATTTGCGTGTCTAGCAGCGATTGCTTCAGGAACAGTAGACATTCCTACCGCATCTGCTCCTAATGTTCTAAACGCACGAATTTCAGCTGGTGTTTCAAAAGAAGGTCCTGAGCACATCAAATACACACCATGTTTTGTTGGAATCCCTGCTTGTTCTGCTTTATCACGAAGCGTATGCCATAGTTTCTTAGAATATACTTCTGACATATCTGGAAAACGTAAACCAAATGAATCTAGATTCTTTCCAATCAATGGATTAGATCCTGATAAATTAATATGATCTTCCATCAACATGATATCTCCAGGTTTAAAATCATAATTGATTCCACCACTTGCATTCGATAGAATCATTGTTTCTACCCCTATTTCATGTAAAACTCTAACTGGAATAACTGTTTCTTGTTGTGTATAGCCTTCATAGTAATGAACTCTGCCATCCAATACTACAACATCTGTATTGTTATAAGTTCCAAAAATCAGCTTTCCTTCATGTCCTTTTACAGTTGGTGTAGGAAATCCTTCAATTTGAGAATATAAGATTTCTTCTTTGTTTGTTAATTGTTCTACAAAATCACCTAGACCACTTCCTAATGTAATTCCAATCTTAGGTTTTCGATCAGTAATTGCACGAATACTTTCTACACACTTTTGAATTCTATTTTCCATTCTTTCACTCCTTCGTAAACAATTGAAAATCATCTTCAACTGCTTTTTCAATGCTCCATATCTTAAGATTGATATCTTTTCCTGACATACGGATCTTATGTTCTTGTTTCGTTGGGAACACACGAGAAGACATAACTTCTTCTCCATCATTGATAAAGATTTCAATAGAACTGTGATCCACAAAAATATCTAATGATTTTAAATTATCTAGAAAAATACTTCTTTCTGTTCCAAATGCAGTATTCATTTGATTTGTTAGTGTTTTTCTAGAAATCATAAAACATCTCTTTCTTGCGTTATAGTTGATTTCAAAACCTTTATACATGTCTGTCGCAAATAAATCCAATTCCACATCTTGATTTGACGGATTGTCTAAATGCATGATACAAGCATCAGGTGTTCTTCTCATCAATTGATCTTTCTTTACAACACCATTCACCGCTTCAAACAATACATCTTTCTTGATGCTTTCTAAATTTCTAGTAGGTCTTTGAATGAGTCTTCCATTTTGAATTGTTAACTCACGTGCTAATGTTTGTAAACCGGCCCAACCTTCTTCATCTGTTGTAGGATATGTATAATCAGAACAACCAAACCAACCTTCTAGAATTGCAGTATTTTGATATTCTGATTGATGTGCAGTTTGTGCTGCATAGAAATCAAATCCTTTATCTAATTCTTTCATTTCATGAAGTGGTTTAAACGTCATTGTCTCCAAATCTAAATCACCAATCATATAAACGTTAGAATAAGCATTTAAAAATGCATCTTCTTTTCTTTCTAATCCTTGTGGTGAAAATAACAATAACCATTGATCACCAATCTTTTCAATACATGGGCATTCAACCATATATCCAAAATGATCATATCCTTCAATCTTCAATTCCGAAACAAATGTCCAACCTGTAGCGATTTGTTCAGAACGATACATCAATAGTTTGCCTTCCTTCTTTTCATTTTGTGCACCTAAAAGAATATAATAATAACCATTTTCATAGAAGATCTTAGGATCTCTTTGATGTTCTGTATAACCTTGTTGTGGTTGAATGATTGGTTTTCTTAATTTTGTTAAGTTATTTTCTGTATCAATTGCCGCAATCATTTGATATGGAATTCTTTGTCCATTTGGTTCATTATGATTACCTGTATAAACAAGATATAAGAAATCATTCTTCACAAAACCACTACCAGAATAACAACCAAAATTATCATAATTCAATGTAGGTTTCATTCCTAAGCCAATATTCTTCCAATGTACTAGATCATCACTCACAACATGATACCAATGTTTCATTCCATGTACTGCACCATATGGAAACCACTGATAAAACAAATGCCATTTCTTATCATAATAAGAAAAACCATTTGGATCATTCATTAATCCAGTAACTGTTTGAATATGATATTCACAACGATAACTACTCTTTTCAATTGAATCATGAAGTTGTCTTAATACTTCTTCATCATTTTCATTTAATATTTGATTTAATTCATGTTTTGTCCAATCCTTCATTCAGTTACCTCACTTTCAAACGATATTGAATTTCATGTTTCTGTACTTCAGAAACATGTACAATTGGTTTTGGTTCTATATCAGGATAGTTGATTGCGTTAGGCATATATTCTGCTTCTAAACAAACAGCACTTCTTTCTGGATACTTGTGTCCTTTTTTACCAACTTTATTTTCTAACCAATTGGCAGAATATAAATGCATACCAGGATAATCACTATACGCATGGAGTTCCAGTTTTTGTCCCTTCACAACCGCCATTTCTCGAAAGCCTTCCCCTTCAATAACATAGTGATGATCATATCCTTTGCCATACTTTAATTGTTCATTATCAACATTGATATCTTTGTTTAATAGTTTGAATGTTCTAAAGTCAAATGGTGTATTTTCAACATCTTCAAACTGATTTAATGTCAATCCATTCGCATCAGATAATCCATACTTTTGTGCATGAACCATCACTTCATGATTCATTGCATCTTCACTTTCATCTAAATTAAAATAAGAATGATTTGTATACGCAAATAAAGTATCCGCATCACTTGTCGCTTCTGTAGAAATAGAAATACCATCTTCTAATAAACGATATGTCACTTTCACAAATAGATTTCCTGGATAACCTTCTTCTCCATCTACACTTGTATAACGGAATGTAATTTGATCATTCTCTTCTACCGCATGCCAAATTTTCTTATCAAATCCTTCGATTCCACCATGATTACAATTCCCATTATTATTGATTGGAATTGTATATTCTTTTCCATTTAAGCTAAACTTTCCTTTTTCAATACGATTAGCAGTTCTACCAATAGAAGCACCAATATAACTTGTTTGATCCAAATAACCTTCTACATTATCAAATCCTTCTACAACATCAATTCCTGTATCTTTTTGTATCAAAGATACAAGTGTTGCCCCATAATTCATCACTTTCATAATGATGTGTTCATTTTCAATGGTATAGAGTGTAACTTCTCTTCCATCTTTTAATTTTCCAAAATTTTCTTGCATAATAAATTCCTCGTTTTTATCTGTTTATATTATCTGACAATTTCTTAAATTTGTGAATGGAAAGGGCTATCACACTTGAAGAACTTTGTAAAAATGGTAAGGTATTACAGATGAAAAGATTTAGAAAAAATGAAGAAGTTTATGATGAGGAATATGAAGAGGAAGAATCTTCTGGTTCTTTCTATATTGTTTTTCCTATTATCATGCAGATCATCATGGTTGGTCTATTATATTTAAGAAGTCATACAGCCGCATTAAATTACTTATACGCACTCATTCCTTTATTATTTGGAACAAGTTTTGTTGGTGCATATGTATATAACAGAAATGGTGATATGAAGTTATTTTCTGCAGCCGCAACTTTAACAACGATTGGTACAGCTTTACAAATATTGGTAGATCAAGTTTATGATCCTGTATCCTTATTTTCATATATCAAATTAATTGTTTCTTTTGTGATTGCGATTTTATTTGTGATGTTTTATTCCATCTTTCGTAAACTATTAAATCAAACATGGATGGTTTATGTCATGATGGTCATATCTGCATTAATTTATATTGTTTTATTGATTGCGGGAAGTGATCCAAATGGATATGGAACAAGTGCTTGGATTCGTATTGGAAGTGTAACAGTACAGTTAACGGATTTCACAAAAGTATCAGCAGTTATGTTTTATAGTGCTTTATTTTCATCTGAAACAAGTCATGATGATGATCAAATATTATTGTTATCTTCTATATTCTTTATTATTAATCTAATAGGTTCTGTTTTAATCAAAGAATTAGGTTCTTTCTTTATTCTTTATTTCTTGCATTTATCAATTCTTTATATCTTCATGAATAAAAGTGCAAAGAAGAAAATCTATTTATTATGTATCTTTTTTATCACCATTGGTGCATTAGGATTTGCCTTCTTACTTTATAAATTAATATCCCCTTCCCACGCTGCAGGAACGATGAACGGATTAGAAACCCTACTTTGGCCAATCCTAAACAAAATCCATCAACGTTTTTCTATTACCGCAAATATTTATTCTGATCCATATGGAGCTGGTTATCAATTGTTACAAGGAAAGAAAGCATTGTGGATGGCAGGTTGGTTTGGAAATACGGTTAATTTCAATGCGATACCTGTTGCGGAAAGCGATATGGCTTATATTGCGTTAGTCAATGCGTTTGGACATGTATTTGGTTTCTTTGTGATTTTCTTATTTTTAAGAATCATGTTAAGTGGTTCTGAATTAAGTAGAAAGTTAATCAAGACAGAAAAACAAGACGCTATTGTTGTATATGCGGCAACCATATTAATTGTGATGCAAGCAATGATCGTAATATTAGGTTCTTGTAATATCATTCCATTTGCGGGACTTCCAATTCCATTCTTATCTCGTGGTGGAACGTATTTAACACTTGTATTCTGTTTTGTAGGATTGTTATTACATATGTCAGAAGACTATGAATATGAGGAGGAAGATGAATATGACGATGAATAGAAAAAATCATGATCGTGGAAATCTTTTTTCAAAAAGACGTATTCGATTAGTAGAAGTATGTAGTGTTCTAGTTTGTTTGTTATTTGTGACATTCTTTTCTAGTAAGTATTTAATATCCCCTATTCTTTCAGAAGATCAAAATGCTACCAAAAACACAATTACATATGACGCAATCAAAAATTATGTAATTGAAGGAGATATCATTGATCGTAATGGAAATATCATTATGGGTAACGCTACAAGTGGAACAAGTAGTTATGCATCTTCTCCAGAAAATGAATCGTATGCATATTTATTAGGATATTATTCAGTAAGTTCTGGGAAAGAAAATACATATGGTTTAAGAGGTAACTTAAAAGATTATTCTTTATTCCATTTAGATTCCAATAATAAAGGAGCCAATGTTCAATTAACAACGATGAATTCCTTACAAGATTTCGCGTATGATTTATTAGGTGGACAAGAAGGATCTGTGACGGTAATTGATAATGAAACTGGTGCAATCTTAGCACTTGCATCCCATTCAACAATTACATACGATGTGAATGATGTAAATTCTTTACTATTAAGCGATGTAGAAGGTTCTCATTATCGTAGAGGCACTTATGAAAATGATCCTCCAGGTTCTACATTTAAAATCATTACAGCTGCTGCTGCACTAGAAAAACAAGAAGATGAAGGCTTTGATGATTCCTATTTTGATTATTATGATACAGGAACATATTTACCAGAAGGAAGTGATTGGACAATCACAAACTATGAAAGTACTGCCTATGGCCAAGTTAATCTAGAAACCGCAATGAACAAATCCATCAACTGTTATTTCGCTAACCTTGGTGTAAAGATTGGTGCAGATCAAATCTCTAAGACAGCCAAAGCATTCATGATTGGCTCAGATATCGAAATTCCTTTTCTTACAACATTACATTCTTCCTTTGATGTAGATTCTTCTAAAGCAGACGCTGTGGCACAAACTGCATTTGGACAAGGTAATACAGAAATCACACCTGTTCATTTAGCGATGATTGCACAAGCTATCGCAAATGATGGAACAATGATGTCACCATATATCGTTTCTAGTATCACAGATGGAAAACTACCACTCTATAAATACAAATCCAAAAAACTATCACAAGCATTAGATACATC
>CAVKTV010000112.1:0-5946 GCA_963659075.1 Lachnospiraceae bacterium
GTGATTCGTGCAGAAGATGGGCGTTTAGCGATATTGAGTATTTGTAATGATATGACGCAATTTGTTGATCGTCAAACAGAATTAGAACAACAAAATACACTATCCAAAGTCACTTTGAATCTTATGCCAGGTGCTTATCATCAATGTTCTGCAGAAGATGGTTTTCCTTTTATTTTTATTAGTGATCGTTTTCTTGAATTGCTAGGTTGGACAAGAGAAGAAATCCAAACAAAATTTCATAATCGCTTTATTGAAATGTTGCATCCAGATGATATAGATATCATTGATGATTTTGTTGCGAAAATTGATCAGAATTTTGGTACAAAAAAGATATCCGATGCAATATATCGCTTACAAGGAAAAAATGGCTATTTATGGGTGAGTGATGCAACTAGCTTAGTTAAAGTTGGTGATAGAGTCTTTTATCAAGGTACACTAACAAATATTACGAATTTTGTTGATGTAAAAGAAAAAAGAGAAAAGCAACTGAAACAAAGTTATCATAAGTTAGAAAATATGCAAAGTATCATTTCTGCTTCAAATATGGGGACTTGGCAAATTAGTTTATTGGATGGTCAACAACCAACATTGGAAGCAGATGAAAGAATGCAAGAATTGATTGGAATAGAGGGTCAATCTTTAACACCAGAACAAGTATATACGGCATGGTTTTCTAATATTGTTCCTGAGGCGTTACCTTCTGTAGAGGAATCTATAGAAAACATGAAAAATGGTGATAAGGATGAAAATACATATTTATGGAATCATCCTACTTTAGGGGAAAGATATGTTCGTTGTGGTGGCACTGCATTGAAAGTGAAAGATGGATATATTTTAAGAGGATATCATTATGATGTAGATGATATTGTTCGTCATCAAATCGCTCAACAAAAATTATTGGAAGAAACTTTAGAAAAAGAGAAACAACATCTTGGAGTAATCTCATCCTTATCTACAATTTATACAACAATCTTTAAAGTGAATCTCATGACACATGAATATCAAGTACTCAATAGTGTTCCTTTAATGGGAGAGGTTGCTGGAACGAGTGGAAACTTTGATGAAGTAAAAGAAGATATTATTCAAGCATTTATAGCTGATGAAATGAAAGAAGCAATGCGATCTTTTTTGGACTTTCATACTTTATCTGATCGACTACAAAATACAAATACGATCGTAAAAGAATATAAGAATCCTGTAGGAAGATGGTTTCAAGCTAGATTCATTGTGAATTTTAGAAATGAAGATGGAGTAGTACAAGAAGTAGTATACGTTGCACGTGACTTTACGGATGAAAAACAACGTGAAATTGAATTACAAGAGAAATTACGTTTATCTGCGTTACAAGCAAAGAAAGCGAATAGTTCTAAAACAGATTTTTTAAAGAGAATGTCACATGATATTCGTACACCATTAAATGGAATCATTGGTATGTTAACGATTTATGATCGTTATAGAGATGATCTAATCAAACAAAAAGAATGTGAAGAAAAGATATTACATTCTGCTGATTATTTGTTGGAGCTAGTTAACAATGTTTTAGATATCAGTAAAGTTGAAACGGGTACGATTCAATTAGAAAACAAATCATTTAATTTAGGTGAAATGTTATTGAAAATGATGTCTACTGTTGAAGCAAGCGCGAGTGAACATGGAATTGATATTCGTGGTGGAAAAGAAGCATCCCATATTATCCATAAGCATGTAATTGGTAGTTCCATTTATATGAATCGTGTACTGATGAATTTAGCTTCTAATGCAATTAAATATAATCGTCAAGGTGGATACGTAAATCTTTATTGTAATGAATTATATAGTGATGAAAATTACGCAACATATGAATTTGTTTGTGAAGATAATGGATTAGGAATGAGTGAAGAATTTCAAAAACATGCTTTTGAACCATATACACAAGAAAACAAACAAACTTCAACTGGCTTTTCTGGTTCTGGTCTAGGATTAGCTATTGTAAAAGAAATCATCGATAAAATGAATGGTACGATCAAGTTAGAAAGTAAAGAAAACGTTGGTACAAAATTTACAATTATGATTCCTTTACAACTGGATCATTCTGAACAAACAAATAAGAACATAGTAGATAAACAAATGAAATATGATTTCTTTGGTTGTAAAGCATTATTAGTAGAAGATAATGAATTAAACATGGAAATCGCAAAATTCATGTTAGAAGAGGAAGGTATTGTCGTTACTGTAGCGAAGAATGGACAAGAAGCTGTTGATATCATGAAACATTCCAAATTGAATGCATTTGATTTTATTTTTATGGATGTCATGATGCCAATCATGGATGGTCTTGAAGCGACAAAACAGATTCGTGCACTAGATAGAGATGATGTAAAAACAATTCCAATTATCGCAATGACTGCAAATGCTTTTACGGATGATAAACAAGAATGTTTGAATGCTGGTATGGACGCACATATCGCAAAACCTATTAATGTAAAGAGCTTAAGAGAAACGATGATTCGTTTTATAAAAAAATAGAAAAAGGGGATATATATGAATCAAAAAAATGTAATTGGTGTAGTAGCCGCAATGGAATCAGAAATCGCACTCATCAAAGAAATAGAAAATATTGATGATATTGTGACAATTGCAGGATTAGAGTTTTGTGTAGGTAAGTTAAAAGGAAAAGATGTAGTAGTCGTGCAATGTGGTATGGGGAAAGTAAATGCCGCAATTGCGACACAAATTCTCATTGAAACATTTCAAGTGAATTCTATTATAAATGTAGGTTGTGCAGGTTGTTTGAATGATTCTTTAGATATTGGTGATCTTGTTATCTCTAAAGAAGTTGTACAACATGACTATGATGTATCTGCGATTGGTTTTCAAAAAGGAGAAGTTCCTTATACTGGAAAAGTAAGTTTTGAAGCAGATGATGCTTTAATTAATTACGCAAAAGATGCAATTGGAAAAGTTGCAGAGAATCGTCGTATTGTTGTAGGTAGAATTTGTACAGGAGATCAATTTATTTCTTCTGATGTACAGAAAGAAACAATCTTAAAAAATTATCAAGGAGATTGTGCAGAGATGGAAGGTGCTGCAGTAGGCCAAACAGCTTATTTAAATCATGTACCTTTTGTAATCATTCGTTCTATGAGTGATAAGGCAAACAATCAAGCAGGAAGTGAAGACTTTTCTGCTTATGTAGAACAAGTCACAAAAGAAGGTGCAGAAGTTGTTATTACAATGATAGAAAGCATTGTATTTGAATAAGAACACATGAATAGATTTCTGCATCGTTTCAAATATATTGTTGTTTGCCTTTTTCTTTTGATTGGGACAATCGGTTCATTTTCAACATTAAATGCCGAAGAACGACCACAAGATGTCTTAAATTTATTAGAAGGAAAAACAGCAGGTGTAACAACAGGAACACCACAAGATCAAATTGTTCAAGATAATATATCTGATGCAAAGTTACAATATTACAATAATGTATCTGATCTTACATTAGCTCTCAAAACAAAGAAAGTTGATTTTATTGTTCTTTCTACAGTGAATTACTATGGACTAGTTCAACAAAATCCTGAATTTGGTTATTTAGATATTTCATTAAAGACATATGATGTTGGAACAATTTTTCCAAAGAATGAAAATGGAGAAGCACTTAGAAAACAATTTAATCAATATATTGCGAAAATAAAAGAATCTAAGGAATTAGAAAAAATTCAAAATCAATGGTTGTTTTCAGATGAATATGAAAATATAGATATTCCTACAGATGGTGAAAATGGTATCTTAAAGATGGCAACTTCAAATACATTTAAACCATTTTCTTTCATGTTGAATGATCAAAATGTTGGTTTTGATATTGCGATTGTTGCGGGATTTTGTAAAGCATATGGATATGGTTTACAAATTGAAAATGTTGATTTTGCGGGAACAATTAGTGGTATCTCAACTAGTAAATATGACTTAGCAGCGAACCAAATTTCTTATACAAATGAACGTGCAGAAAGTGTGTTGTTTTCTGATTTTTACTATACACAACAAATGGTTCCTATTGTAAATGCAGAAGAATATGAATCTACTTATTTAGTAACAAGTTCAAATCAATCAACAAATCAACAAAATACGATTTGGACAAGTATTCAAAAAACTTTAGTAGATGAAAATCGTTGGATTTCAATATTAAAAGGATTACTTGTTACTATTGAGATTACTGTAGGAGCTTTTTTAATTGCGAATTTATTTGGCATTTTATTTTGTGCCTTTTCACTAACAAATCATAAATTTTTGAAATTAATAAATTCTATTTATGTATATTTGATGCAAGGATTACCAATGATTATTATATTGATGATTCTTTATTACATTATATTTGCGAAATCTTCTATGAATAGTATTTATATAGCTATATTAGGGCTTGGAATGATATTTGGTGGATACTTATCACAACTATTTGAAGGTGGAGTTAAAGGAATTGAGAAAGGTCAATGGGAAGCTGGACTTTCTTCCGGACTTACAACTTTTCAAACTTTTCAAGGTATTATCTTACCCCAAGTCGTACGTAATCTTTTAGCTGGATATTTTAGTAACTTTATTAGCTTGTTAAAATCTACTTCTATTGTTGGTTATATCGCAATCACAGATTTAACTAAAGTTGGAGATATTATTCGCAGTAATACCTTTGAAGCAATTGTTCCACTTTGTGTTGTCGCAATCATTTATTTGATTTTAGCGAGTATTTTGATTTTGATTATGAAATGTATTCAAAGAAAATGGATCAATCAAAAAGGTGGTGTTCAATCATGATAACAATTCAAAATCTAAGAAAAGAATTTCATGGTTCTGTGATATTAGATGATATCAATGTAACGATTCAAAAAGGAGAAATCGTTTCTATTATAGGTCCATCAGGTATTGGAAAATCTACATTTTTACGTTGTTTGAATCGATTAGAAGAACCTAGTTCTGGGTCTATTATTATCGATGGAATAAATATTTGTTCGAAAGATTGTCAATTGAACCAAGTGCGCCAAAAGATGCAGATGGTATTTCAAAACTTTAATCTCTATCCTCATTTAACGGTATTAGAGAATATTACGTTTGCTCCAATGAAAGTATTGAAACTTCCAAAGAAAGAAGCAGATGAAAAAGGTGTGGAATTGTTAAAGATGGTTTGTCTTTCAGGAAAAGAAAATAAATATCCAAGTTCACTATCGGGTGGTCAAAAACAAAGAGTTGCGATTGCACGTGCTTTAGCGATGAATCCAGAAATCATTTTGTTTGATGAACCAACAAGTGCGTTGGATCCTTTAAATGTCGAAGAAGTTTATGCAGTGATTAAAAAACTCGCACAACAAAATATGACAATGTTAATTGTTACCCATGACATGAAATTTGCAAAAAACATCTCTACAAGAATTTTTTATATGGATGAAAAAAATATTTATGAACAAGGTACACCAGAAGATATATTTGAACATCCAAAAAAAGAAAAAACAAAACAATTTATTTTTGGACAAGATACATTACATAAAATATTTATCAAGAAAGAACTAGATTATCTTGGATTGCTGAGTGAAGTGAATGCGTTTGGCTTTCGTAAGATGATTTCTTCAAAGATGTTAAATCATATTGAATCTGTAATAGAAGAAGTTTACTTACAGACGATTGAATCAATGATAGATCAAGATACAAGCATTGATTTTCAATTGAAGTATGCGAATGAACATCAATGTACTTTGTTGATTCAATGGGAAGGTGATAAATGTAATCCTTTTGAACAAATGGAAAGATTATCTCGTATCTTAACAGAACATGCATCTAATCAAATTTCATATGATTATGTTGATAAAAAATATAATAGAGCAAGTATTTCCTTTTTGGACTGTTAAATTTTGCGATATTTATCGTTAAATTTGATATTTTCATTGTCTAATGGAATTGATGCCATTACAATAGTATGAAGATGAT
>CAVKTV010000113.1:0-5944 GCA_963659075.1 Lachnospiraceae bacterium
ACAAGCCCTTAGAAGCCATATCTATAACACTTAGTGTTTAGGTGTGGGAGTTCACATCTCCGGTGTTACAAATTCAAATTCCGAAAACTTAAATACATAAGATTCACTTTCATTTTCCTCTGCATAAATAGGAATTGTGTTAATACTTGTTAAAATTGCACTGAATGCGATTATGTTTTTTATGAATTTTTTCATTACATCATCCTCCTTTTTTCTATTCATAAAAACATAAAATTATCTCCATTCTTATACCTTGAAGTCATAACAAAGTTTCCTTTCTTGACTTCATCTTACTTTATAAATCATAGAAGAAGAGGATTTGGTGATTAAGTGCTAATTTTTTGTGATTATCAACCTACCACAATCCATTATCACCATAATACTCTAATCTACTCTTAGCATCTTCATATGCATGGTAAATAGAATCTAAATCTTCATACGAAACTGTAAAAGCATTTCCTAGTAATTCATAATGACCATTCTGTATTACTGCACCACCATCTTTTCCATATACAAGTACCGTATTACCTCTTTGTTCGATATTACGAATAAGTCTAGCTAAATGTGCTGCATCTTCCATATAATCTGGCATCAAAGCAAATCCTTCTAATAGTCCTAGCCCTTCTAATTCTTCCTCTTCCCATTCATACTTACTATCGTAATTACGCATGATTAAATTACTACCTGCGTGATTACTCATGATGATTCCATCATACTTTAAAAATGCTTCTTTTAATTCAAGATCCTGCATACACATCATCATATGTTCAGCATCATCTCCATAGAGATAAACAATATCAGATTGTTTTAATAATGTTTGGAATGTTTCTTTTGAATCTTTATATGGTTGAAAGAGCGTAATATTCTTTTCTGGAATCAAATAATTATGAAAAGAAGAAATGATTTGATTGTATTTCTTTCCACCCTTTTGATATTGATGTTCCCATTCTTCTTCATCACTACTCCATCCTTCACTATGAATCAAAGGTAATATAAGAACTTTAGATTCTTTCGTTAGATATGGACTTAAAGATGCATATGCCCATGATGCATCAAACTTTGTATCATTCAATAAAATATTAACCATACGTGTTATTATAACCATTTTCGTTTAGAATAGAAGTAGTAAGGAGCATACATTTGTCAATCACCCACGGTCCAAGGACCGATGGGCTTGTAAAAAGCCTAGTTGATAAGCCTAAGTGTCTATCTGCCGTTAGGCAGACTAGAGTACTACGTTATCCAAGAATGCCTGCCTATCGGCAGACGGGAATAGGTACCAAGGGATGCTTCACAAGTTCCTTGCTCTACGGTACTACATTAAACATCTCTGAGGGTAGGAGAAGTGTGTAGTACATCAAACCTTGGAATAACATTGGCGAAGTGAACAACCCGAACCATCCGCACCAGCCTGCCGGCATGGCAGGTCAGGCGGACAGGACGGAGAAGCTACATACGCAACCATTTGTTGTATGTGTAGAAGGCGTAAGCCAGTGCCGAAAGGCAAAAATATAACTACGACAGTAGTAGAAAGGAGGCACCATATGATGGTTGCAGTGTTGAGTTCTACAGGCATTAGATTGATGCCTACATCCTGCTACAGAGCACGAAAGCTACTTAAGAGTGGTAGAGCTGAAATCTATCAGTATAAGCCATTTACTATCAAACTAACTCAACGAAGCACAGGTGATACTCAATCTATTGAGTATTGCTGTGATACAGGATATCAACATATTGGAATTTCCATCAAATCTGAGAAACACGAATATGTTGGAATCCAAGTGGATACTCTCAAAGACGAGAAGTCCAAACATAAGGATTGCTTGACGTACAGACGTACTAGACGCAATCACAAAACTAGATACAGAAAGCCTAGATTCAACAACCGTAAGGCTTCTAAGCCAGAAGGCTGGTTAGCTCCTAGTATCGAGCACAAGAAAGATATCCATCTGTATTGGATCAAGAAGTACATGGAAGTCATACCTATCACAGATATCACGTTTGAGATGGGAGAGTTCGATACACAATTGCTTAAGGCACTAGAAGAAGGTAAACCTATTCCAGTTGGTAAAGACTACCAACATGGCGAACGCTACGGTATTGAAACAATACGTAGTGCAGTCTTTTCAAGAGACAACTACACATGTCAATGTTGTGGTAGTACGGAAGGTTCATTCTGTGTGCATCATGTCGTACCTCGTAGTGAAGGCGGAACGAATCGTATGTCCAATCTAGCTACAGCTTGTACAAAGTGCCATATTCCACCAGAGCACAAACCTGGCGGCAAGCTATGGAAGATGCGACAAACATGGAAAGCGCCAAATTTCAAAGGTGCAACGTTCATGTCATCTGTCAGATGGCAGATGTACGATGAACTCAAAGAAAGCTTTCAAAATGTAGATATCCATCTGACATATGGTGAAAGTACCAAGCAATCTAGACGAGCACTACATGCACAGAAATCTCATATTAACGATCCATTCTGTATGGGACAATTCCATCCAAAGCATCGCACACAGCACTACTTGCTTTCTAAGAAACGTAGAAACAATCGTGTACTAGCTAAGTTCTATGATGCCAAGTACATCGACAGTCGAGATGGCTCAAAGAAATCAGGTCAACAGTTGTTCAACGGACGTACAAAGAGAAACCATAATTTAGATACTGAGAACTTGCACGCATATCGTGCAAAGAAGGTATCCAAAGGTAGAACATCCGTTAGAAAGCAACATTATCCAATACAACCAGGTGGCTGTTTGTATGTAGATGGCAAATATGTAATCGCCAATGGTTGCCATAATAATGGAACCAGGGTCTTATGCAATGGCAAGTCCATTGCAGTCAAAAATGTACGTTTGCATAAATATGCAGGAGGCTACATATATGCAGAATTATAAAAAGGAGGATGGCGTTTCCTCCCACGGTCTAAAGACCAGTGGGTTTCCACGCCACAAATTTTATGAAAAGATATCATGTTATTGTTGAAGGAAGAGTACAAGGTGTTGGGTTTAGAGGCTTTTGTATGTTACACGCACAATCTAGAGGATTAACTGGGAGTGTTAAGAATCTAAGTAATGGAATGGTAGAAATATTTGTACAAGGAGAACAGAATCAAATTGATGATTTTCTAAAAAAAGTACAAGAAGGTGATCATCGTTTTATCATTGTAGAAGATATGTCTATTAAAGAATGTAGTGTCGTTGAAGGAGAAAAACGATTCTCCTATGGATATTAATGGATCACTATAGCGAAAATTTATAGATTGAAATAAGGTCACTGTGTGACCTTATTTGTTTCTATAGTGATACATGACAATTCCACCTGCTACCGCAACATTTAACGATTCAAAGCCATGCATTTCAATACGTAGTCTATCATTGGCAATCGTTTGTAAATGTTTAGATACACCTTGTCCTTCATTCCCAAAGATAAATCCCATATGTTCTGTTTCTTTAATTTCAGACATTGTTTTAGATTCTTCTAAAGAAGTCGCAATGATTTGAAAATCATTTTGTTGTAACTCTGTAACGATATCTTTTAAGTTTGCACGGATAACTGGAATATGAAAGAAAGCACCTTGTGTGGAACGAATGACTTTATCATTGTATAGATCACATGCATCTTCACTTAAATATACCACATCAAAGCTAAAGGAAATTGCCGTACGAATCAATGTACCTAGATTTCCTGGATCTTGTACACCATCTAATAGAATAATACGATTCATCTTTGTTGGTGTTTGATCTAGTTTATGACATACCGCAATATAATGTACTACAGATACATTCTCAGATAACTTCTTCATGATTTCTGGTGTTACTTGTACAACATTATCAAAATCAAATGGGGATTGGATATCTGTAATGATTGTTTCAACAACATTCGCTTTTAATGCTTCTTGAATCAAATGTTCTCCTTCTATTAAGAATAATCCTAGTTGATCTCTTTCTTTCTTTTTATGTAAAGCAGTCCATTTCTTGATTTTTGTATTTTGTAATGAAGTGATTTTTTCCATGGAATTATTCTAATACAAATAAAAGGATTCTGCATCACAGAATCCTCATGAATTAGATATCTTTCTTTCCATTTTTAACGAAGTCTAATAATGCTGCAGCACCATCATTGATACCATGATCTCCTTTATTAGGAAGACCAAGACAAGTATAAACTTCACCAACAGGAATATTTTGTTCGAACAACGCATCAAACATCTTATCAATCAATACTTGGCACTCTTCTTGTCTTTGCATAGGACCAAATGGGTTTGCGAAGAATGTTGTAGATAGACCAGACTCTTGTGTTGTACCTAAGGCAAATCTCTTACCTTCCACAAATACTGGTTCTGCTTCTTCTCTGCTCTTGAAGAAGTGCATACCTCTCTTATCTGTGTAGTTGTTTGCGTATAAGAAGATATCAATTTGATGTGGTGTTGTTACAACAGAATGTGGTGCAGCTGGAATAACGACACGTGCATTACTCTTTTCAGGGTTAAAGAAGATAGAGCGATCCATATCTTTATACGCAGTACCTTTATCTAAATCATCCAAACGTACAAACGCACCAATTTCTGTACCTTGTCCACGAATTTGTCCATTCTCATCTAGATGCAATGTACCCATATCATCAAATACAGTTTCTTGATGATCAATCATATCAGAAGCTAATGTAGATAGTGCTTCTAATGTTTCAGATTTACCTGCACCAGAATCACCCATGAACATCAGACCCTTCTTTGTTCCATCCTTGAGATAGATATTGACCATTGCGCCATGGATTGGTAACCAACCCTTCTTCATCATCGCAAGATTATGCAATGTTAATACAGACTTCTTTGTATAACCAAAGTAATCAATTTCAGGAGCTGCTGAATTCTTTCCAATCCAGATATCATTGACATCATCATGCCAGAATGTTGTATCTTTCTTTCCATCAGGGTTACCAAACAACATAATTGCGTCTGGTTTTCTACCAAATGTTTGTTCCTTACTTGCAAGTTCAAACAAGTTTGCCATAGATACACAAGAAGAAATATAGTCTCTATGGAAGTAACAATAAATCAACATTGTTCCAACCATTGCTGGATAACATAACCATTCTTGATCACCTAATACAAAATCTTCCATTGGATTATTAGGCGCATCTGTAAATTTATTCGTTCTCTTATTAAATTTAGGATGCAAGATGAGTGGTGTTCTTAAACTGATCTTCGCAACAAAAGGAATATTCTTTAACTTTTCATATCCTTCTGGTAAGTCAGGTTGATAATAACTTAATAGTAATGCTGCATTTGTACCTGCTTGTAATTGACGATAAACTCTATTTTCACCTTGAATTCTTTCTTGTAAGTTTCTATATAATGTACGAATTCTTCCATTCATTTTTGCATCTGCACTTAAGAAAGATTGATCTGAGAAACCAGATTCATTGATTGTATAAAGAACGGAATATCTTTGTAGACTTCTCCAATAAGAATATCCTTGTTCAATGATATCTTCAAAAATTGCAGGGAATTTAATATATTCATCTTGAATTTCAGAAGGAGCTTCTACTAACAAAGCTGATAAAACAAACTTAATTTCTTTTTTTACACGAGAGTGATCTTTTAAACCATCTTTTGTTAAATAGGTATATAAATCATGATGATTTTTATCTAGATGCACTAAAAAATGATCTAGAAAAGTATCAAATACATCTGTACCAATAATACCATGTTTACTTACTACATATTGTTTTGAGTAATTTAGGATGACTGTGTCATCATGGAAATAAAATGATTCTTTCATAGGACCCTCCATTAACATTCCGAAATAATATTATCAGTTATAGAAAACTAATCAAGCATAAAAAGCATTTTATAATCGCTTACATTTTAAAAAATAATAAAACTCAAAATGAAAATTTTTCATTTTGAACTGTTTGTGTACGAAGTACAACTGTTTCTCTG
>CAVKTV010000114.1:0-5905 GCA_963659075.1 Lachnospiraceae bacterium
GTCGTATATGTATTACGGAATGAATCTGTCAGAGATATATTCTTATCAACTGTTGAAGATTTTATCGAAGAAGCTAAAACACCAAAGTATGGTATTATCATTGTTCTTCCTTTTACATCTGACAATCAAGAATTTTTATCTGTGATCCAACAAAAACAAATTCCATTAAAATACATTTATACAGATGAATCCTGTATTGCATCTTTTCCACATATCAAAGGAATGCATGCGATGGTATCCATTGGAAGAAAACCATATGCATGTTTTGACATAGAAAATGATACGCAAGAATATGACTGGTTAGCAGAATTAAATAGTCAAATATTTGAACCAGTTTATACAAAAGATACCTATCAAACAATCGCATCTATACGTCATTTATTACCAATGGATATTCAAATTGCATCTTTTTTGTATCCTGTATTTTCTAAAATGGTCATGAAAGAAATCTTATATTTATATCCAGAATTATCATATTTGTTTTATCCAGCGATAGAGAAAAGAGAGAATCAATTGATTCTATATGCGCCAGATGTTGATTCATTAAAAAGTAGTATTTCTATCTTAATGAAACACGCTACTGATCATAAAATCACTTTAAAACAAACAAAGATCATTCAAAATACATCAGCAATTGATACAAAGAACATAGATTATCAATGTGTTCATCAAATCATTCAACATACATTGAATGTAGATCAAATCATTCCAATCTATTTATCTAGTGATTCAGAGTATCCGATTAACGCTCCAGTGATTTCTTTTCATCCATTGTATCAAAATACAATGTTATCTTTTCTGAAAACAAAACAATTTTATATCAAATTATTAGAGTTAAGACGCATTAAATGATATAGTAGATACACGGTTGGTTTAGTATGTTATATGATGATTTTAAAAAAGAAGTAAAAAGAGTTTCTGAATTATCTTTATCAGAACAAGAAGAATATTATTTATCTGTATTAAAAGAACATTCTGAACAGTTAGATGTTTTTGTTGCGGCTAGTTATAATTTAGGAAAAGTATATTACTTTAAAGGTGATTTCTCTAACGCAAAACAAGTTCTTTTACCAATCGTAATTGAATATTCTAAGTATCCACATGTTTATGAAGTATTATCTTGTTTTAATCTACTTGGTGTTATTTATTACTATGATGGTTTATATATACTTTCTAGATATTACAATGAAAAAGTATTAGAAATCGCAAAAGAGTATGATGAAAAGCTTCGTTATACATATGAATATAATAATATTTCAATTTGTTATATGGCAGAAAGTAAATATGAAGAATCCTTACAAGCCATTCTTAAAGCAAAAGAATATTTACCATTCTGTGAAGAATATTTAGGTGCATATGTTTATTTGAATCTTGGTGTAGCCTATATGAATCTACATCGATTAGATGAAGCATATGAAGCATATTTAAAAGGAATCAATGATTGCAAAGGAAGAGAAACCATAGAATATGATTATGATTCTTTTGCGATGCAATTATATTTAGAGATGGGAAATCATGAAAAGTATTTGAAGTATCGAAATAAAATACTATCTAATTTACATAAAATGGCCGCTCCAGAATATATTGATTCTTGTTTCTATTTATTTGATTGTTCTTTAATAGAAAATGATTATCCAGTTTGCTTAGAAATGTTGGAATATATGGATCGTTATCTAGAAAAACATCAAAAAGAATTACGTATTGGATTGTTGATTGAAACAAAACGTTATATGTTTGGAAAGAAAATTCAAGATAAAGATGTCATGTTTGAAGCTTTGGAAAAGAAAAATGCATATTATGAAAAATTATGTGCGGATTCTCAAATACAAAGTGGTGAAGATATGGATCGCTATTTTGATATGAATAAGAAGTTACAAAAATCTTATATCAACGAATTAAAAGCGAATCACGCAAAAACAGAATTCTTATCCAACATGTCACATGATATCCGTACACCAATCAATGGTGTATTAGGAATGTTACAAATCATTCGTTCTAATCCAAATGATGAAAATAGAGTGCAAGATGCCTACAATAAAATTTGGGCTAGTAGTGAACATCTATTATCATTAGTCAATGATATTTTGGATATGAGTAAATTAGAATCTGATTCTTTTGAAATAGATAACAAATCATTTAATCTTGATGAAGTATTAGAGCAAGTGAAACTTATTTGTTTATCACAACTAGAAAAGAATCAAATCACAATTAAACAAGAAAGAAACATCATACATAAACAAGTTATAGGTAGTTCTATCTATTTAGAAAAGATATTGTTGAATCTATTTAGTAACGCTGTGAAATATAACAAGTATCAAGGTTCTATTTATACATGCGTGAATGAAATCAAACAAGATGGAAAAACATCTATGTTTGAATTTATCATTCAAGATACTGGTGTTGGAATGACGCAGAAGTTCATTGATACAAAACTCTTTACAACATTCGCCAAAGGAAGTTCTAGACAAGATAGTACTGGACTGGGAATGGCAATTGTTTATGAACTTGTAAAGAAAATGGATGGAACGATTGAAGTAGAAAGTGAAGTCGATGTTGGAACAACATTTAAAGTTTTATTACCATTCGAAATAGATGTTAATGAAACAAAGCTAATTCATGTACAAAATGAAACAAAAGATTTATCTGATTTTAATATCTTAGTTGTGGAAGATAATGACCTAAATATGGAAATTGTACGTTTCATGTTAGAACATTATCACGCAAATGTATTTGAAGCAAAAAATGGCCTAGAAGCATTAAATAAAATTAAAGACAATAAAATACATTTTGATTTCATATTAATGGATCTAACAATGCCTGTGATGGATGGTTTTCAAACAACTGCAGAAATTCGTAAGTTTGATCAACAAATTCCAATCCTCGCAATGAGTGCAAATGCATACACACAAGATGTAAAGAAATGCTTGGAAGTGGGAATGAATGGACATATTAGTAAACCTTTATATATGGAAGATTTACTGTTAAAAATCAATTCTTTATTAGAAAAATAGAACTAGCTAAAACTAGTTCTTTTGTAAGTTGGGGTGAGAAATGAAAAAGAAACACTTAAAGAAATCAATAAAATACATGATTATTGGATTAGTAGTTGTTCTAATAATAGTAGCGATATTTCTGTTAAAACCATCTACGAACAAACAAAGCACATCTGATTCTTCTAATCAAGTTGAAGAAGTACACGAAGAATATCCATATCTATCTACATGGAATGAATATCAGGCAATCAATGAAGATTATATCGGTACAATTCAATTTGAATCAGGTTTAATTGATCTTCCATTTGTTCAAGGAAGTGATAATACTACATACTTCCGTACCAATTGGCAAACAATGGAATATGATGATGAAGGTAGCATTTTCTTAGATTCTAGTAATTCATTACATGATCAGAATTTGATATTGATTGGTCATTATGTATACGAGAGTGTAGATTCAACAAGAACACATATGTTTACTCCATTATCATTGTTAACAAGTCAAGAAAACTACGAAGCAAATAAATCAGTAAAGTTATATTTAGAAAATGAAATCAGAGAATATGTCATTGCACATGTATTTGAATGTCCTTTGATTTATGAAGAAACGGATGGAGAAACATTTTATTATGCAGAAGATGGATATGAATTCTATTATCCAAACTACACAGAAGATGAATTCAATCAATATATAAATACAATCAAAGAACATTCTTATTATGATACAGGTGTAGAAGTAAGTTATACAGATTATTTACTAACACTTCAAACTTGTATTGAAAATGCAGATGATAAAAGAGAAATCGTAGTATTAAAAGAAGTAAATAGAAAAGAATATTAAGAGAGATGTTTAATGCATCTCTTTTTGTTTATAAAGATTTTATGTTTTTGAATTTTGTGATAATTAAAACAGTATTTCAATCACTGGTTATATAACTGTAATTTCGAATTATAAAACGCAGTTATTTAAAAGTAATAACAACATCGATTTTAAGCATAAACTAGCGAAAAAATAGAGGTTTTATTTGCTTGACTTTTCAGGAAATGGGGGGGTAGAATACGCTAATAGAAAAAGGGGAGACAATATGAAAAAAAGAAAGATATCATTTCTTTTGAAGACTGTAACAGCAATGACACTTTGTTTATCTTCTGTTGCTTCTTTAGATGTTACAGTTTTTGCAGAAGAATCATCTGATACAGGTATTACATATTCATCTACATCTGGTGATATGACATTTACTAAGGTTTCGCATCCTACTAAAGATACACAAACTGCTGATGGAATTGTGGATTATTTAGGAAATGGTAAGGTTGCTTTACCTGGAACTGAGGAAGGTGCAAATAATCAAGGCGATCGTGGTCAGAATTATTCATGGTCTGCTTTAGCATATGGTGATTATCTTTATGTTGGTACATGTTATTCTGCAATGGGAAACACATTATCATTAATGAAGAGTACATTAGGTGATACATTTGATGAAGAAACTATGAAAGCTACATTAAATGCTATGTTTAATGGAACATTCTTTTACGGTCAAGAAGATGGTAATGATTCTAAAGGTATCCTTGTTAAAATCAACACAAAAACAGGTAATATGAAATTAATCATGTCTGAATCGGAAAATGGAATTGCTCCATTATTCCGTAATGGTGTTGTTTACAATGGGAAATTATATTTTTGTGGTAGTGTAAGAGCTAATGGAAAATCTGGATTACCAAGTGTATATGAAATTGATCCTACAACGGATGAATATAAAGCTGTCTATGTTGGATTAAATAGCATGGCTGATTATGCTGCGGCTTACAAAAAGGGTATCAGTACTGGAATTCGTGGAATTGCGGTTTATAACAATGAATTAGTGATTTCTAATGTATATTATGATTCTTCAACAGGTACATCAGGGGCAAATATTTTGACTTCTGACAATCCTTCTGAAGGACAATCTAGTTTTAAAGAAATTGCAAATTCAGAAACTTTATTTAATTATCCTGCATATCGTTATCAAGATAGCATTTATGGTGGATCTATTTGGGATATGACAGAGTTTAATGGAAATTTATATGTTTCAATTTGTACGGGTACACCAGAGAATGCGCCAGATGATAATTCAATGCAATCATTTGCATTAGTTCGTGGTGTTGAAAATGAAGATGGTTCTTTTACTTGGACTCCTATCGTTGGTGATCAAACTAAAGACGGAGCAAAATATACATTTGGCATTGATCCTGAAAGAACGAGATCTGGTGCAGCAAATTTAATCGTATTTAAAAATCACTTATATATTGGTGAATATAACGATGAAGAAATCGCATTAGAAAGAATTTTGTTTAATAAAACTGGTGAAAAAGCATCTGTAAGTAGTGTTATGAATGGATTGGATTTCTCATTTGCAAATGCAAATCTAGAACAATCTGTTAATCTCTATAGAATGGATACAGATGAAAATATTGAATTGGTTGTTGGTGATAATACTGATATGTTCACAAGTTTATCTAGTTTAGGCTCAGGTTTTGGACACAATGAAAACCAATATATTTGGAGAATGACAGTTTATAATGGAAAACTTTATGTTGGTACTTTTGATACATCAAGCTTATTAGAACCAGTTGGTCAGTTCTCTAATGGTGATATTATTAGAAATACACCTGAACAGTGGCAAACACAAATTCAATATTTATATGAATTATTCCAAAAATTATATAGTGAACATGAGTATAATGTTCAACCAGCTTCGTTAGATGATACAAATAGTAATGAAACAGAAGAGAGTGAAGTTGAATCTGATTTAATGAGTTTCTTATATGACTTGAATGATGCTTCAGAAATGTTGGAAGATGGTTCAATCTCCACAGCATCTGAAGAAGATGACGAATCAACAACTACACATTCATTAGATTATTATACAAACTTT
>CAVKTV010000115.1:0-5899 GCA_963659075.1 Lachnospiraceae bacterium
AATTATTTTTCTTATGTTTTTAAGAAAGCATATGGAGTATCTCCAAATAAATATCGTTTGAAAGTGCAAGGCAATTCATGAATAAAAAGATCCAACATTTAAAAGATAAGTTGATTGAACAATGGAACTTTAAATCAATTAGTATTCAAGCTTTGATGCTAATGAGTTTTACTGTGGTTTCGGCAGTAATTGTCTTTATGTTGGGAATCATTTTATATCAGTTTTTTTCATATCAAAATAAAACAACCATTTCAGAAACGACAAGCCAAGTTGTAAATCAAACTACAACAAATCTAGAAGATTATCTTCAACAAATGCGACAATTATCAGATGCATTATATTTCAATACAATCAAAGAAATTGATATTTCTAAAGATAATTGTGAAAAAGAAATGAATATGTTGTATGAATCTAATAAAGATAAACTTGTTTCTTTGGCATTATTTTCTGAAGATGGTGAATTGATAGCAGCTTCACCAAATGCTGCAATCAAAGATGATATAGACGTCACACAACAAGAATGGTTTTATAACGCAAGAAATGAAGTGGAGAACTTACATTTTTCGTTACCACATGTTCAAAACTTATTTGAAGAATCTTCTATTCGTTATAAATGGGTCATTTCATTGAGCCGTTCTGTTAATTTGAATGATTCTGGAGAAATTAGTGAAGGTGTTTTATTAGTTGATATGAATTATTCATCTGTAGAACAAATCTTGGATTCAGTAAATTCTAATAACTCTAATTTTTATTTATATTTAATTGATAGTGCAGGTAGTATTATTTATCATCCAAATCAAAGATTGATCAATTCTGGTGATTTTAAAGAAAATAATATGAAGGCTGCTTTATATAAAGATGGAATTCACGAAGAAGATTTTGATAGTACAAATAGAATCGTAATAACAGATACAGTAGGGTATACAGGGTGGAAACTAGTTTCAGTTTCAACCAAAGCATCTAATCTTTATGCGGAAAGAATACGTTATATTTTTATATTATTAGTAGCCGCAACGTTTATGTTATTAATGATTATTAATAGATATATATCTAGATTTGTTTCAAAACCAATTTATGTTTTAGATGAATCTATTTCTGGTCTTTCTAAAGGAAATAAAAAAGGAATTGATATTCTTCCTGTTGCGACAAGCGAAGTAAAACATTTGGGAGAAACAATACAAATCTATAAAGAAAGTAATGAGAGACTTGTTCATGATATCGTAAAAGAACAAGAGGAAAAGAGAAAGAGTGAATTAGATGCATTACAAGCACAAATTAATCCACATTTCTTATATAACACATTGGATTCTATTGTTTGGATGATTGAAGAAGGTGGAAAACAAAAAGATGCAGTCTTTATGATTACGGAATTAGCTTCTTTGTTTCGCTTATCTTTATCTAAAGGCAATACAATTATTCCAATTGCGGATGAAATTAAACATGGAATGAATTACATGAATATTCAAGCTGTTCGATTTAAGAATCGTTTTACAGTTTCCTTTGATATTGAAGAAGAAATTAACCAGTATTGTACAGTTAAACTGATTGTTCAACCAATCTTAGAAAATGCTATTTATTATGGTGTAAAAAATATGGATGAAGATGGTCATATCATAGTGAAAGGTTGGAAAGAAGACGAAGATATTTATATCACGATTGAAGATAATGGATTTGGTATTCCTGAAGATTACTTGAATGTGATTTTATCAGATACAGATCATAAAAAAGCACATGGATCAGGTGTCGGCTTAATCAATGTACATAAACGTATACAACTGAGATTTGGTGAAAACTACGGAATCAAAATTGAATCAGAGTTAGATGAAGGTACAAAAGTGACAATTCATATTCCTGCAGTTATTTATAATGAACAAAACCAAAAGGATTTAGAATCTGGTGAATGGTTAAATAGAAAGAGGTCTCTATGAAAAAAAATAAAATATTTATTTCAATGATGATCGTTCTTTCTTTGACTATCACAGTCATGGCAGTATTATTGAATTCACCAACAACACAAAAGAAGTATGAGATATCCATTATTGTTCCGAATTCTAGTGATGATATGTGGAAGAGATTTGAGTCTGGTGTTCGTCAATCAACAAATAATGATAATGTGAATGTGAATTTTGTGAATACAACAGATATGGAAACATTAGCGGATCAAGTGAATCTCATTGATGAAGAAATTAGAAATGGTGCAGATGGTGTTATTGTGCAATTTATCTCTTCAAACAATACAGAGAAAGTAGTACAAGATATTGCTTCAAGATGTAAATTGGAATTGTTACTAACAGATGTTGATAAATATGATATTGATTCAGATGACATAGACTATATTCATTTGGATGATACTTTGTTATCTACTACAGTTACTTCTCAATTATTTGATATTGAAGGAAGAGATTTACGATTCAAGAGAGTTGGAATCGTTGTAAGTAATGTGGATCAATCAAATATAAAAGAAAGAATTGATAATGTATCAAATATACTAACAAAAGCAGGCGCATCAATATCATGGACAATATCAAGTGATACAAATGATCTAAAAGATCAATTTCTTTATGTAGATAAACCTAATATGATTGTTGCTCTAGATAGTATTGCGCTAGATGCTTCTGTAGATTACGCAAAGGAAAACGATTTACATTTATATGGAATAGGTTGTTCTGATTATAATATTGCGGCATTAGATGCAGGCAATATTCAGGCGATGGTTGTTCCAGATTCTATGATGTTAGGGTACTATTCAGTTCATACAATGTATCAAAGATTAAAAACAGAAAAAGAAAAAACAGATAAAGTGATTGATTTTTATACAGTAAATAGAGATAACATGTTTAGTGATAGAAATGAACAAATTTTATTTCCGATTGGAGATTGATATGAAAAAAAAGCTAACGATTTTTTTGGTAATCACATTAATATTAGTTGGATGTACACAAGAAAATCATTCTTACAAAGATAAAATAAAGATTGGAATATCATATTATGATTCTTATGATGCTTTTGTTATGGGGTTATCAAAAAGAATAGAGAATCAATTAAATGCCTATGAAAATGTAATTGTAAAAAGCTATGATGCTGAACAATCACAATTCACACAGAATCGACAAGTCAAGGATATGATTGATGAAGGATATGATGTGATATGTGTCAATTTAGTAGATCGTACTGCACCAAAAAAAATCATTACAATGGCTGAAGACAATGATGTTCCTATTATTTTCTTTAATCGAGAATTGGTATCTAACGATTTAGAAAGTTGGACAAAACTATATTATGTCGGAGCTGATGCAAGTGAATCTGGGCAAAAGGAAGCAGAACTTGTATTTGATTATATGCAAGAGCATCCTGAAGTAGACAAAAATCAAGATGGAAAGATTCAATATGTAATGTTAGAAGGAGAGTCTGGACATCAAGATACCGTTGTTCGTACAGATGTTTCAGTACAGACGTTAAGTGATAAAGGAATACAATTAGATAAATTAGATTTTGCGATTGCGAATTGGAATAGAAGTCAAGCTTACACAAAAACAAAACAATTATTATCAAAGTATGATAATCAAATTGAATTGATATTATCGAATAATGATGAGATGGCCTTAGGAGCAATAGAAGCTTTAAAAGAAAGTGATATCGCACAAGAAAATTGGCCAATCTTAGTTGGCATAGATGGTACTTTAGATGGCTTACAAGCAGTTAAAGATGGTTACATGATTGGAACTGTTTTTAATGACCAAGTTTCTCAAGCAGAATCTATAGCGGATTTATCTTATGCTTTGGCAAGTAATCAATCATTAGATTCTTTGGGGTTGAAAAACGGAAGATATATTCGTCATCCATATATCACAGTCACAAAAGATAATGTTGACGATTATCTGAAGTTATTACAATAATCATTCCAATATTCTTCACCATTTTCTAGCATTTCTACGTATGTTTTGACCATGATATCATGAAACTCTTTGCATGTTTCTTCTAAATTGAATTGTGCAGGGAGTTTTTTTGTAATGCATTCAATATCATTTGCGATACGCATCGCAACGCTCTTTTCACTCACATGACCAATCCCCACCGCAATCTGTTTGTAGGAGTGTGATCCAATACAAGAAAGAATCCATTCTTTAGAAAATGCTTCCCATTCTTTGTATAAAATAGGATTTCTTTCATAGTTTAAGATACAAAGATCAGTAAGATTATTTTGAAGTTCTTTTTGTATTCTATTGCGATTAAAGAAATGAACTTTTTCTGTTGTAAGTGTTTTACAATTGATCCAGCCTAACATAAATAAATCAGAATAACGAGAGTTTTCTTTTTGAAAACGTTTATGAAATAGTTATAATCTTATTTGATCATCTGAATTAGAATTCTGTTTTAAAATCGTTTTTAAGGCTTCTTCTCTTTGATGAATATCTTTGATTTCATAATAATGCTTTGGCCATTCTTCAAAATAATCTGTAGACAGTTCTCTTTTTAATGTCATGTATTTATTATAACAAAAAAGAACATCATGTGATGTTCTCTGTGATTGATTATTCGTAATCACTAGCTGTTAATCCAGCAGATTCAAGTGCAGCCTTAGCAGCTTCAACGATTGCATCAGATGTAACTGTAGCACCTGAAGTTGCGTCAACGGAAATCTTACCAGTTTCTTTGATTTGAGCAGTAACTTCTTCAATAGCTACATCACCTTTACCTGGAGTTTCATCTTTGCCTTCAGCAGTGCAATCTGTAATCTTTCCATCTTTTAATGTTAATGTAACAGTAACATCACCATTCATTCCTTTAGCTGTTCCTGTAGTTTCTCCACTATATGCTGATGTGGAAGTGGATGAAGAGCAAGCTGTTAATGTTGCTGCCATAGTAATTGCAGCTAAAGTATTCATTAATTTTTTCATTGTTTTCCTCCCTAATATAAAAAATTATATCTTATATTTTTTAGAAAATATAGAGACAATCACAAAATATATAGAGACAATCACAAAATATATGATTGCTTTTCTGAATGTAGTGTTGTAAACTAAATAAGCGTCAAAAATGAAACTGCAGGATTACCCAAGCGGTTGAAGGGGCGGGCTTGGAAAGCTCGTAGATCGGGAAACCGGTGCCAGGGTTCAAATCCCTGATCCTGCGCTTAACTTAAAATGTCTAGAAATAGGCATTTTTTTTAATTTTGTTATAAAATACTTGTATGAATAAAAATGATTTTTCTAAATTCACAAGATTTCAAAAGTTTTGGATTATAATCTTATTTTTAGTTTTAATTGTTTCAGTTTGCTTAACAGTATTTCAATTGTTTTCTATCTTGTTAAATCATTAAATCATACATGTGTTACAATTATGCGGGATTCGTTATGTTTCATATTAGTGACTATAAAAAATATTGTAGATGTCCATATATATTTTTAAAAGACAAGCAGGATGATAAAAATGAATATCATCCATTTATTCGTTTAGATGAAAAAATAACAGATCTTGCGATCAAAAAATTACATATCCAAGATTATTTTTTAGGGACGGTTGGAGACGAAAAAAAGATAGCGTTGCAAGCTTTGCGGGAAAATGAATGGCTTGTGAAAGCTAGATTTGAATTTGGTAATTTAAGAATTAAAGTTCCTTTTTTACATCGCACAAAACATGGGCATGATTTATATTTCTTATTTGCTGGGATATATCCACATTCAAATGATATGGCATTCTATAACAATACTGTTTGGGTATTGGAAAAGAATGAAATCATATTAGATAACATTTATATGATCCATTTAAATGCAGATTATATTCGTGGTGAAGAATTAGATGTAGAACAATTATTTGTGATAACAGATTGTTTTTATAACAATAACAATCATCCAACCCAACTTATCAAAGAAGCAATTTATAATACAATGAAAGATCC
>CAVKTV010000116.1:0-5899 GCA_963659075.1 Lachnospiraceae bacterium
GCCAGTGATTTTTCATTACTGGTTTGTGAAGGCGGGAGAAAGGCCGCCTTAATGGTGAAAAATATGAGTGATATTAGTGAAAAAATATGTTTAGCGATCAAAACCTCTGTAAAAGATACTTTTGAATTAGAAGCTGAAGATAATATGATCATGGTAGAAAGACCAAGAGATCCTAAAATGGGCGATTATAGTACAAATATTGCCATGCGTTTAGCGAAGTCTCTTCACAAGAAACCGGTTGATATTGCCAATGAATTAATTGTGTCTTTAAAAGAAAATTTAGAGGAAGCAAGTGATATTAGTGTTGCGGGACCTGGTTTTATTAATTTTAAGATCAATGAATCTGCATTGTCTGCATGTATCAATGTAATTCTTTCTGAAGGTAAGAATTACGGAAAGAGTGATTTTGGAAAATCAGAAAAATTATTAGTTGAATATGTATCTGCCAATCCAACGGGTGACTTGCATTGTGGTCATGCACGTGGTGCTGCTTGGGGTGATGCACTTTGTAGAATCTTAAGCGAAGCTGGATATGATGTAACACGTGAATACTATGTAAATGATGCAGGTAATCAAATTGATATGCTTGCGGAAAGTATGTATTCTAGATATTGTGAATTGTTTGGGGTATCTTATCCTTTACCAGAGAATGGATATCACGCACAAGATATTGTAGAAGTCGCAAAGAAAATCAAAGATAAAGATGGTGATAAATGGTTGAATAAAGATCATTCTGAATGGTGTGAATATTTCAAAGATGAAGGTATTGAAATGAAACTGGATGCTATCAGAAAAGATCTAGACTTATTTAGAGTTCATTTTGATTCTTGGATGCATGAAAGATTCTTCTATCAAAATGATAGTGCTAGAATCCATCAATGCATTGAATCCTTAAAAGAAAAAGGATTAACATATGAAAAAGATGATGCATTATGGTTCCAATCAACTAAATTTGGTGATGATAAAGATAGAGTATTGAAAAAGAATACCGGACTATTAACATATTTAACACCAGATATCGCAAACCATGTATATAAGTTTGAAAGAGGTTATGATACATTGATCAATCTTTGGGGTGCAGATCATCATTCTTATGTTAAGAGAATGAAATGTGCATTAGAAGCTCTTGGTTATGATCCAGATAAAATGATCGTTGATTTGATTCAAATGGTTAGAATGGTTTCTAATGGTGAAGAAGTTAAGATGAGTAAAAGAACAGGAAACGCTATCACAATTAGAGAACTCTGTGAAGATGTTGGTGTTGATGCAGCGAGATGGTTCTTCGTATCCAAAGAATTAAATACACAGATGGATTTTGATATGGATCTAGCGAAACAAAAGAACAATGATAACCCTGTTTATTATGTTCAATATGCATATACAAGAATGTATAACATCGTTCATAAAGAAGGAACACCTGAATTTGTTCAGAAAGATTCTTATACTTTATTGACAGACCCTAAAGAAATCGCATTATTAAAACAAATCAGTGAATTCCCTAAGAAGGTTGAAGAAGCTGCGAAGTATAGAGCGGTCAATAGAATCTGTCAGTATTGCCATGATTTCGCAAAGGCATTCCATTCTTACTATAACTCTTGTAGAGTCGCAGATCCTGCACATCCAGAACTAACAAATGAAAGATTAGGTCTTGTGAGTGCTTGTATGGTAACAATGGAAAATGCATTAGATTTAATTGGAGTTTCAGCTCCTGAAAAGATGTAAGGAAGTCAGAATTATTCTGGCTTTTTTCTTTTTTTGGACATTATTTTTGATTTGTGTGTAAAATTCAATTTAAATGATGTTTAGAAATAAGTATAATAGTAGGCATGAAAAAGATAGAAAGAAATCACAAAAAACAGTCACATTCTCGTTATAGCTTTAAGAAAGGTAAGAAGCCTACTGGACTTCATCATAACTACTATTCTGTACAAACAGAAAAGAAAGAAGAAACAGAAATCGTTACTTCAAATGAAAAGCCTAAGAAGATAACATTTAGACGGTTTCATTTACGTCAAAAAGATATTGAAGCGAAGAAACAACGAGAGAAAAAAATAGCTCATGCGAGTAAGCAACTCCAACAAGCAAAAGAGCAATATGTTTTAGTAAAAAGTGATTATGTAGATACATCAACAGATATTAAGTCTCAAATCAAAGAGTTGAAACAAGAGGCAAAGAATCAAAAGAAAGCTCTTAAGGAAGCAAAGAAGAATTTAAAAGTTTCTAAGAAAGAAATGAAGAATTCTAGTAAAAAGAATCTAGGAATCTTTACAAGTGTTCTTGCGGTATTGTTTTTAGGATTTGGTACACTTTTGTATTTTGTTGTGCAATGGTTGATCACAACATGGCCTAACTTGAAGATGGATGAGTTGATGTATGAGGCAACAGCGCCATTAGAAGGTACTGGTTCTAATATGATTGATGCATTTATACAACAGTCTGTTGTGCCAATGTGTATTTGTATGGTAATAGCTATCATACTAATTGTTATCTTAACAAAAGCAGGAAAACTATTTAGAAGAATTGGTAAAATTGTTTTAGTTGTTGTTTCTTGTATTTGTATTGCGATTGCGGGTACAACATTTTGGAATCATTTGGATGTAGGAACATATGTTGAAAATCAAACAACAACATCTGATTTTATTCAAACAGAATATGTTGATCCATCTACAACAAATTTAACATTTCCAGAAACTAAGAGAAATTTAATTTATATCTATTGTGAATCCATGGAAATGAGTTATGCGGATAAAGCGAATGGTGGTGCGAAGGATGAAAATGTCATTCCTAAATTAACTGCACTTGCGGAAGAAAATGAGGATTTTTCGGGAACAGATAATAGCGTACTAAATGGTGCATATTCTATGCCATCTACGACTTGGACAATGGGTGGATTGTTTGCGGCAACTTCTGGTCTTCCTTTACAAACAGATGTTGGTCGTAATACGATGACAACACAAACTACTTTCTTCCCAGGAATTACGACATTAGGAGATATCTTACAACAAGAAGGATATAACCAAATGTTTGCGTGTGGTTCTCCTGTATCTTTTGGTGGAAGAGAATTATATTTCCAAGAACATGGCAATTACACATTCCATGATTATGAATACGCACAAGAAAATGGAATCATTCCTAGTGGCTATTATGTTTGGTGGGGATTTGAAGATGATCGTTTATTTGAAATGGCAAAGAATGATGTCACAAATCTTGCGAGCAGTGGACAACCATTTAACTATACAATGTTAACAGTTGATACGCATTTTGAAGATGGTTATTTAGATGATGAAGCAGAAAATAAATTTGATGATCATTATTCTAATGTTATCTTTAATTCCGATAAACAAGTTACTGCTTTTGTGGAATGGTGTAAAGCACAACCTTGGTATGAGAATACAACGATTGTAATTTCAGGGGACCATCCAACAATGGATTCCGATTATATGTTAGATATCGATACAGATTATCAAAGACGTGTATATACTTGTTATATAAATTCTGCGGTAACTGTAGAAAATAATGTAGAAAGAACATATACAACATTTGATAATTTCCCTACAACATTAGCTGCGATGGGTGTTCAAATTGAAGGAAATCGTTTAGGACTAGGAACAAATCTATTTTCATCAGAACAGACTTTGACAGAAAAGTATGGATTAGATAAAGAAAAAGGTGAATTGAATAAGAAGAGTACATTTATGTCAGAACTGAGTGGTAATGATGTATCTTCTGATGAATTCCAAGAATATTTAAGTGAAGAAGGTATTCGCTCTTCTGTTGTTTATTTAGATGCATATGATTCACAAGCTAAAACAGCTACTTTAGCGATTGAAGATATTTTCTATACGGGTGGAAATATTGATTATGTTTCTGTGACTGTTACGCATCCTGATGGTTCAAAACAAACAGTCAAAGCATCACACACTGATGAAACAGGAAGGTATCAAGCAGTGATTGATATCTCAAATGGTGGTATTGAATATCAAACGATATCTGTGAATGCACATGTTAGAATTGATGATTCAGATGCATTAAAAACGCAGAATATTTATGAATATGCTGGAAATCTAGCAGTCATTCCTTGTGAAGATAATCTTCTACAAGAAACGATACACAGTGCTGCAGCTTTAGATAAAAATAGATATGCGATATTTGTTACAACACAAGGTGATGCATTAAATCAATTAAGTGAAGTAGAAAAGAGTGAATTGATTTCTCTTGGTATTCCAGAATCATTCTTTGATGATGAAGAAAATACAAGATATGCGATATTCTCTAAGGGTACAACAGTATTGAAAGAAGGTACTGGCTATATTAGAGATAGTGGTGAACTCGCAAATGGAACAGCGTATACGATATCTAGTGCAGACTCTGCGGGAAGTTACGCAACAATAACGATTGGTAATAGTTGGTCGAACTTAACAAATTATAGAGATGGTGTTCATGTCGTAATTTATGATATGGAAGCTAGTAGCGTTGTTGGAACATGTGACTTCAATACAGCTGAAAAGCCATGGTACGCTAATCTTTATGCGACATATGATTCAGATGCAGATACGATTACATTGCATGCGGATGGTGCAGTCAATGCGGCAGGTGGCCAATTAGATGTCGAAGTTGTTCTGTGGAATGCAGATGATATTGATGACAAGATGGAAGTTGGCATGTCTTCTTCTAATAACTCTGAATGGTCAGTTTCTATTGATCGAGATGATTTGGATTTAGATCATGTATACGCAGTTTGTTATTTGAGAAGTAGACAATCCAACTGGCATAGAGTTGATGAAGGTCAATTAAGTACATTGATTGAAAAAGGTACAACAATTACACCGGTTGTAACAAGTGAAGAAAATACAACGATAGAAAATGCAGATGGTGTTCCACCAACACAGGAGGATCAGTGATGTCTAAAAAAATATTAATGATCTATAATCAAAAAGCAGGTATTTCTGGAAGTATGAATGATTTGTTCCAGTGCATTGAATATTTAAGCGTACATGGGTATGAAGTAACAATCTTTCCAGTTGTTCCTAAAAAAGGTCTGACAAGTGAATCTATTATTGAAAGTACAAAGGGTAGATTTGATCAATACTTCATTTGTGGTGGAGATGGTACATTAAATCATGCGATAAATGGATTGATTGACAATGACATTCATCTTCCTATCAGCTATGTTCCTGTAGGATCTACAAATGATTTTTCAAAGAGTTTATATGGCCCTAAAAATCATAGTTTTAAAGAAATTTGTAGATTTATTACACATGGAAAAATATATGATTATGATATAGGTAAATTCAATCAAAGTTACTTTAACTATGTTGCGGGATTTGGTATTTTCCCATCTGTATCTTACACAACACCACAAGATATGAAAAATCGTCTTGGATATGTTGCGTATGTATTGAACTTTCTAACAACAATTCCTGGAGGATTAACATATTGTAAGCATTGTAAGATTACACATGATGGAATTGTGGATGAAGGTGATTTCATGTTTGGATTAATCACAAACAGTATTTCTGTTGCGGGCACACAACCTGGCGTAATCAAGAAGAGTTCCTTAACAGATGGTTTATTTGAAGCGTTGTTAATTAAGGCAAATCCTTCACCAATTGATATTGCGGATATGATTAACGCATTCAATGGAAACAAAGTACATTGTAAAGGTGTATTAACTTTCCAAATGAAGGAAGCAACATTTGAATTTGATAATGAAGTTCCATGGACTCTTGATGGTGAAGATGGTGGAAATATCAAAACGGCACAAATTCAAGTTGTTCCAGAAAGAATATCGGTATTTGTACCAGAAAAGTAAAGCAGTGGGAAACCATTGCTTTTTGTAATTTTGGTTAAGTAAAATCACTCGGGGTTTTACGAAAATGAGCTCTAAAATTAGTCGGGG
>CAVKTV010000117.1:0-5895 GCA_963659075.1 Lachnospiraceae bacterium
CACATGCAGATCGTATCAAAACAAAAAACATCATCAAAAATCGATATCAAGAAATATGTAATTTTGAGGAATACTTATACAACAATAACATTCGTATCGTAAAGATATTCTTGAATGTTTCTAAAAAGGAACAGGCAAAACGATTCCTCGCACGGATTGAAGAACCAGAAAAGAACTGGAAGTTTTCAAGCAGTGATGTAGAAGAAAGAAAATATTGGGATGCATATCAAGAAGCTTTTGAAGATGCAATCAATGCCACAGCCACAAAACATTGTCCATGGTACGTTGTGCCTGCAGATAATAAGTGGTATATGCGTTATGTTGTTTCTGAAATCATCTTACATATACTAAAAGATATGGATCCACAATATCCTGAAGTGACTGATGAAAGAAAGGAAAAATTCGAAGCGTTAAAAAATGCTTTAGAGAAAGAATTAAAGGAAGATTAGTCCATGCGTTGCATGGACTTTTTGAATTCTTCAACAAATTCATAGCACTTTGTAGTAAAATGTTGCGGTATATTTCATGGAGGAATCATTATGGCGATTAGAAAATATAAATCAATTATCAAACAAAAAGAACAAGAGAAAATTGATTCCTCACAACCAGAAGTTGAAGAAACAAAAGATGAATCCACTTCTGTTCCTAATGAAAAAAAACAAACAGAAACAAAAAAATGGATTGTTTCCTTTCTATTGTTTTCTTTTAGTACTTTATCTATTTTATTAGTTCTTTCTGAACTTGTATTTAAATGCATTGAGTTTGGATTCTCATTTGATTTATCTTTACTTCGAATTTGTTTATTTTGTGTTGGTTTTTCTGGAATTATTTCTGTACTATTATCCTTGTTACCTCTAAAACCCGCAAAGATCATTCATACCGCATTATGTTTTATATTACCAATTTACGCTTTATTTCAAATAGGAATTCATAACATGATGCATTCTTACGCAACGCTAAAAACAGCAGGTGGACTTGCTGGTGCGATGGTCAGCTACGTATTACAGTATATTCGCCAAATGCCAATTCCATATTGGTTTATGTTATTGATTCCATTCTCCTATTTCTTTCTACAAAGAAAATATATTTCTGTTTATAAATCAAAAAACATAAAGAATATCATCTTTATTTTAGTAGCTTCCTTAGCGTTAGATGAAGGTGGATTATTACTAACAGCTATCTATGGAGATTGGGAACAATATGCATATCCTACTTATCAAGAAAGCGCAATCCGTGAATATGGAATTGAACGTTTCTTATTAAGAGATATCGCTACGATTTTCACAGAAAAAGAAGCTGTTCTAGAAGAAGAACAACAAGAATACACTGAAGTTGATAGTACTAGAAAAATAGATGATACAAACTGGCAAAAATTATCTGATGAAGATGATGATGAAACAAGAAAGAAAATTGATACTTATTTAATGAATCAAAACATTGATGGATATAATGATAAAACAGGTTTATTAGAAGGAAAGAATTTGATTTACATCATGATTGAAGCCTTTGATTATATTGGAATTGATGAACAATTAACACCAACACTCTATAAGATGATGAATTCAGGTTGGAACTTTTCAAATCATTACACGCCAAAATTTGATACAGGTACATCTGATTCAGAATTAATTTCAGAAACAAGTTTAGTTCCTAGAAGAGATACGAATGTATATGCGGAATATTCTGATAATGATTGGACAAATTCCATTTTCTATCTCTTCAAACAATCAGGATACACAACACATGCATATCATAACTGGACTGATGAATTCTATCCAAGAAAAACAATGATGGAAAGTTTATATTGTGATGATTATGAAGATTGGTCTGATTTCACAGAACAAGATAGTTCTTTAGAAACAATCAGTGGATGGCAATCTGATTACGATTTATTCCGTTTAACAACAAATAAATACATCAATGAAGATCAATTCATGACAATGTATATTACTTCATCTACGCACTTCCCATACAACACAAGTTGGGATGTATTAGGTAATAAATATTTAGATGAAATCAATAAAGTACATCCAGATTATCCAGAAGATGTAAAACATTACATCTCTAAAGCGATGGAATTAGATAAAGGCATGGAATATTTACTTCAAGCATTAGAGGATGCAGGTAAAGCTGATGATACAGCTATCGTATTCTTTGCGGATCATCATCCATTGAATATGAATATTGATTATTTGTATGACTATACCCCTGAAATTGATTCAAGTGGTATGACAATTGATCGTTCTGTTGGTATGAATGAATTTAGATCCCCTCTTGTAATGTATTGTCCATCTATTTTAGGAGATGAAACATTCACAAATATATCTAGTACTTATGATATTCTACCTACTGTATTAAATCTTTATAATATCAACTATGATCCTAGATTATTATTAGGAACAGATTACTTTTCTGATTCTGAATCCATTGTATATTTCCCAGATGGAGACTGGGCAACGGACAAAGGCATCTACTATACAGCTACAGATACTTTTGAACCTGCAGATAGTGATGAAACAATAGAAGATTCCTATATCACTAACATGACAACAAAAGTCAACAATGCGTTCAATATCTCTTTAATGATCTATCAATCCAATTATTTCCATTATCGTAATGGAATTACAACACCAGATTCTTCACTAAAGGATTACACAACTATAACTGATTCTGAAACAGGTAAACAAATACATATTCAACAAACAGATACCGATGATAACAAAAATACAACTTCAGATTGAAGTTGTATTTTGTTATCTAGCTCTCTTCCAAGTTGTTTTAGAGAATAAAATCAAGATTGGCATAATTTCAAGTCTTCCTGCAAGCATATCCATAATTAATACGATTTTTGAAAATACTGAGAAACTCGCGAAATTAGCTACAGGACCAACTTGTGATAATCCTGGTCCAATGTTATTAAAAGTTGCCATGACTGCAGAAAAATTTGTTTCAAAATCAAATCCATCTACAGATATTACAAGTGTCGAAACCATAACAATCAACACATATGCAATCAAATAGGACGCTATGTTATTGACGATACTCTCTGACATTGGTCGATCATTATATTCAATCACTCTTACTTCAGATGGATGTAAGAACTTATGAATATTTCTACGTAATGTTTTCCACATAATAACAAGTCTGACTTGTTTAAAGCCACCACCTGTACTACCAGCACAAGCTCCCACAAACATACATAAGAAAATAATGCTATGAGCAAAAGCAGGCCATTGATTAAAATCTGTTGTTGCGTAACCTGTTGTTGAAATTAATGTCCCTACAGTAAATGCCGCATCTCTTAGACAAATAGATGAATCCTTATAGAGTGGTAGGGCTGTAACAAATAAGCCTAATATTGCCGCAAATACAACAAACAAGAAACATCTAAACTCTTCATCTCTAACAACTTCTTTCAATTTACGTGTTAATAACAAGAAATAAATAGAAAAGTTAACCGAGAATAAAAACATAAACACTGTTGTAATATTAATCGCAGCATTAGAATAAGATGCCATAGAATCAGATTTCACACCAAATCCACCTGTTCCTGCCGTACCTAAGGCAATACACAACGCATCAAACACAGGCATCTTACCAACAAACAATAACAACAAGAAATCAATAACTGTTAATGTTGCATAAATAATATATGTAATCTTAGCAGTTTCTTTCATTCTAGGGACAATTTTACCTGAAGCAGGTCCTGGTGATTCCGCACGCATGATATGCATTGTAAATCCACCATTTTTCCCGCCTAAAGATACAATAGCTAATAAGAATACTAAGATTCCCATTCCACCAATCCAGTGTGAGAATGATCTCCAAAACAACAAACTATAAGACATTTCTTCTACATTAATCAAAATCGAAGAACCAGTCGTTGTAAAACCAGATACCATTTCAAACATCGCATCTACAAAGTTAGGAATTTCTTTTGAAAATACAAAAGGCAAACATCCAATCGCACTCATTAAAATCCAAGTTAATCCCGTTGTAACTAGACCTTCTCTTGAATAGAAATGATTTCTTTGATAATTCTTAGTAATTAACAAGATAAATCCAACAACCAAGAATAGTATTAAATATGTAACTCCAAAACCACACAATGCATTCCACTCTTGTGAAAATAACGCAATCAATACAGAAGGAATCATTAATGCTGCTTCTATCAATAAAATATAAGAAATAATTCTTAATACAAATCTAAAGTTCATGCAACTCAATCCTCAAAGATATCATTGATCTGATGAATCGTTGTTGTATCATCAGAAAGAATAACAATAATATCATCTTTTTCTAAAGTAGAATCACCATTAGGTATCTCAAAACGATCTCCTCTAGCAATCGAATTAATCAAAATATCTTTTTTAATATGCAATTCTTTTAAAGGAATTCCAATATGTTTTGTCGTTTCATCAACTAAGAATTCAGATGCATCAACTCTACCATCCGCAATTCTATGAATCGTTAATGCAGCACCTTCTTTATTTTGAATTGCTCGAACATAACGAATAATATGCATGGAAACAATATCCTTTGGTGAAACAACTGATCCAAGATCCAACTTGTCCGTCAATTCATCAATTCTTCCTCTACCAAGTTTTGTTACGACTGTAGAAATATTTCTTTGATTTGCATAAAGTGCACATACCATGTTCACTTCATCCATTCCTGTTAGTCCAACAAAAGCATCATAGTCTGCAATATCTTCACTTTCTAATACAGAATGATCAGAAGCATCTCCATGGATGATTGTTGCGTTTGGAAGTAATCCCGCTAAAACTTTACAAGAGTTTTCATCTTGTTCAATGATCGTAGCTTTGATATTAGCTTCTTGTAGATATTGTGTTAAGTAATATGCAATTCTACTACCACCTGCAATTACAACATGTTTTACTTCTTTCTTGATTACACCAATGTTATTTAACAATGTATGTAATTCTTGGTTTGTACCTGTAATATATAAACGATCATTCACTTGAAGAACTGTATCACCATTAGGAAGTAGGATTTCTCCATTTCTCAATACCGCAGAGATCAACACTTGTGCTTGTATTTTCTTATGGAAATCAGATAGTTTTAAATTCTTGATTCTAGAATTTTCTGTTACTTTTAATTCGGCAATTTCTGCACGAGATTTCGCAAAATGTTCTACTTTCATAAATTCTGGAAGTTTCAACAAACTCGCAATTTCAATCGCAGCTTCTCTTTCAGGATTAATAACAAGAGACAACCCAAAATGTCCAGATAATTTCAATAAACCAGAAACATATTCCGGTGTTCTTACACGTGCAATCACATGTACATCAGGATTCAATGCACGGGCTGTCATACAAGCCAATACATTGATTTCATCAGCGTTTGTTGCCGCAATAAAAACATCTGCCGAATAAATATCTGCTTCTTCTAATGTCGCAACTGTCGCTGTATTTCCTTGATAAGTTATCACATCATATTTTGTACCAACAACTTCTAAAACATCAGCATTTTTATCAATCAATGTGATATCACATCCATCCGCACTCAATTCTTTTGTTAAAGTCTTTCCAACTTTCCCTGCACCAGCAATCACTATTTTCATAAATACCCCCATCACTTCGTGCTAGATAATATTCTAATCACTTCACATATAAAAGACAAGATGTAGTATGATATAAAAAAATCATGTTGAATTAAGGTTTATTTTCATCAACATGATTTAATTTATATATAATTATTTACTCAATTTATTAAAGAATGGTTCTATTAATTTCATCAAATCTTTCCAATATGGAGGATATGCATCATATCCATAATATTCATACACTTCATCCCAACTAATATCAATTCCGAGTTCCCATTCATTATTATCTAGTAACATCTTTCCATCATTATTAGGGATGTATAAACGAT
>CAVKTV010000118.1:0-5806 GCA_963659075.1 Lachnospiraceae bacterium
CATCAATATTCTCAATTATACTTGCGGTAGTTTGATTAACAAATATCCAATATGGGATATCAGGCCAAATAACAATTTTCCCTTCTTCATCTTCTTTTGATAAAACTTCAAACCTTTTTAAATCAATCATAGACATCCCTCCCAATTTTCACATGCAAAAAAGACAGGAGCAATTTCTCCTATCTAGACGCCAATCAATACGCAGCCCCATATGTCAAAATCATATGCACCAAAATATTTCTTGGTTTTCTTGAAACTGGTTTACAAATAATCTTTATCATCACTTTATCCTCCCTTTGCTTCTATATTAGTTCGAGAAAACTAAAAGAACATATCGTATTTTGTTAATCCTATTTAAAAACCTCCTAGATTCTTCTAAGAGGTTATTTTCTTTATTCGATTGTGATATCTGCACCAAAGTATTTATTAGAGATTTCAGATAATTTACCTTCACTTCTTAATTCATCAATTGCTTTATTGATAGCTTCACGAAGTGTATCGTTATCTGTGCCCTTCTTTAATGGGAAAGCATAGTTTGTTGTTTCTGCATCTGTAACTGCTACTTTTAACTTATCAGAATTACCTGAAGTATTGAAATAATCTTGAACAGAAGTATTTGCGTTGATTGTAGCGTCAACTGTTCCATCTAGTACTAGATCCATTGTTTCACCTAATGTATCTACATTTGTGACTGTAGCGCCATTATCTTCACCCATAGCTGCATATGTTGAACCAGTAGAGTTCGCTGTTGTTTTACCTTTTAAATCAGAGAATGATTTAATATCTGTTGTATCTGTCTTTGTAACGATAACAGCGTGATCATATGCATATGCTTCTGTAAAGTCATAAGATAAACTTCTTTCATCTGTAACATCTACACCATTTGCCATCATATCAAATGTACCTTGTGCTACGCCTGTCAAACCACCATCAAAGTTCACTTCTTTAAATTCAGGTTCAACGCCTAACTTTTCAGCTACTGCAGTAGCCACTTCAACATCAAAACCAACAAGTTCATCAGTTGTTTCATCATGATATGTAAATGGAGACCAAACACCTTCTGTTGCGATTGTAATCTTTCCTGCTTCTTGAATACGTGCTAAGTGATCACCTTCACTTGAAGTAGATGTTGTTGAAGTTGTTGTTGATGAACAACCAACTAAAGTCGCTGATAAAATCGTTGTTAATAAAACATGCATTCCTTTTTTCATAATCTTTCCTCCTTGTTTTATTCCCTATTATCTCCATGTGTACTTTCTACACGTAGAAATTCTTTTGTTCTCTCTTGTTTTGGATTCTCAAAGAATTCTTTAGAGTTTCCTTCTTCGATGATATTTCCACCATCCATAAATATAACATGATTAGATACATCTTTCGCAAATGACATTTCATGCGTTACTACAATCATTGTCATTCCTTCTTTTGCGAGATCTCTCATAACATTTAATACTTCACCAATGAGTTCAGGATCCAATGCACTTGTTGGTTCATCAAAATAAATGATTTCTGGTTGAAACGCCAGTGCACGTGCAATCGCAACTCTTTGTTGTTGGCCACCTGATAGTTGAATTGGATAACTATCTGCTTTTTGTGCCATGCCAACTTTTTCTAACATTTCTAATGCGATTTTTTCTGCATCCTTTTTATTCATTTTTCTCGCACAAGTAAGTCCTAGCGTTACATTTTGTAAAACTGTCTTATTGGCAAATAAGTTATAGTTTTGAAACACAAATCCAGTTTTCTGACGAATTTCGCGAATATCTTTTTGATTCATCTTTGATAGATCATATGTTTTTCCATCAAACACCATTTGTCCTTGATCTGCTTTTTCTAAGAAGTTGATACAACGTAATAGCGTCGTCTTACCAGATCCACTAGGTCCTAATACCGCAACTACATCTCCTTGATTAACTACAAGATCTACACCTTTTAAGATTGGATGTCCTTCTTCAAATGATTTATGAATATCTTTTATTTCTAAAACAGACATATCACTTTATACCTCCATAACTTGCTAATTTCTTTTCACCAAGTTTTTGTAGCCAAGAAATCACAGTACAGAAAATCAAATATACAATTGCGACTTCAATATATAATGGTAAATAAACATATGTTCTACCAATGATCTGTCTTGTTTTCATAAACATTTCTACAACTGTAATATTAGATGCAAGTGATGTATCTTTCACCATAGATATCAAAGAATTTCCAAGTGAAGGAAATGCGGTACGAAAAGCTTGTGGTAATACAACATGCCACATGATTTGCATATAGTTCATACCAACACAATATCCAGCTTCCATTTGCCCTTTTGGTACACTTTCTAATGCACCTCTAATTGTTTCAGCACAATATGCACCTTCATTTAACGCAAATACAAAAATCGCAGTCACAAACGCTGTCGTTTCTATTCCAAATGCCTTTAAACCATAATAACCTACCATCAACTGTACAAGTAATGGTGTTCCTCTAATGATCCATATATAAAATCTTGATATTTCTTTTAATACAGGAATCTTCGCATATTGAATCAACGCAACAATTACCGCAATTACAATCGCACACGCAAAAGAAATCAACGTCAATGGAATTGTCACCAATAAACCAGGAATCAATATTTTTGTAAAAGATTCACTTAAAATCTGTAATACTCTTTGATCCATACACTTCTTTCTCTCCTAGATTGTTTATTATTTTACGAAACAATATCATTTCTTTCTACTCTTATGCTCAGAAAAAATCATCTGTTTCCAGATGATCAATGTAATATCGTAGATAATACTTTGTTAACTAATTTACCATCTACTTGTCCTTTATAGTTCGCCATGATTTCTTTCATGATAGGGCCTTGTGCTTTCTTTGTTGCTTCTAGACCTTTATCAGCTAAAATCTTTTGAATCACTTCTGTGATTTCATCTTCTGTTAATTGTTTTGGCAAATAAGATTCTAGAATTTCAATCTTTTTCTTTGTTTCTTCAATTAAATCTGTACGATCACTTGGTGTTTGCTCCAAAGCATCACGTGTTTGTTTCAATTCTCTTTGTACGTATGTCAACTCATCAGCTTTTGATAATTCAACGCCCTTTTCCTTTTCACCTAAGGCAATTCCTGAAATCACCATTCCTAATACTGCTTTCTTTACAGTATCATGTTCTTTCATTGCCTGCATGTTATCTTTTCTTAATTGTTTTAATAATTCACCCATAATATTCACCTCTACATTTCATCTTGTATTTGTCTTTGGAATTCTTTGCTTAAAGCTAATAAATCGTTATACCATGCTTTAAAGTATGGTTTTACATCATCATCTTGAATTCTCTTTACATTCTTTTCTGTAATTTCTTTTTCTCTATCTGAATTTAAGATTGGTAATCTATTTTCAATCTTATAATCAATTACATCTCTAACAGTTTGAAATCTTTCTTCAAATAATTTGGCAATTTGTGCATCAATTTCATCAATTTTCTTTCTGTCATTATCTAATCTTGTCATTTTGAAACCTTCTTTCAGAAAATAATCATAATCTTCACTTAAAGATTATATACTCTTTCTAATTTTTTTGTGTTTTATGTTACTATTTTTAACATAAACAAGGGAGATATCTATGGGAAAGAACTTTATATTTATATCACCTACGTTTCCAAAAACATATTATCAATTTCCAGAAGCATGGAAGCGCATTGGTGGAACTTCACTTTGTATTGGAGAAGATTCCTATGAATCATTAAGTGAAGAAATGAAAAATGCATGTGATGAATATTATCGTGTTGATAGCATGCAGAACTATGATGAAATGTATCGTGCTGTTGCTTGGTTTGCGCATAAGCATGGAAAAATTGACTGGTTAGAAAGTAATAACGAATTCTGGTTAGAACAAGACGCAAAACTCAGAACAGATTTCAATATCACAACAGGTGATAAAGAAGATTCTGTTATGCGTTATAAAACAAAGTCCAACATGAAAGCTTACTATGAAAAAGCTGGTGTACCTGTTGCACGTTATCATATGGTATCTACACTAGCAGAAGGTAAGAAATTCATTGAAGAAGTTGGTTATCCAGTTATTGTAAAACCAGATGATGGTGTAGGCGCAAATACAACTTGGAAAATCAAAAACGAAAAACAATTAAAAGATTTTTATAAACAAAATCTACAAACACAATATATCATGGAAGAATTTGTTCCAGGTTCTATTGTATCCTTTGATGGAATCGTAGACCAAGATAATAACATCATCTTCCAAACTTCACATGTATTCCCAGAACCAATCATGGATATTGTTAATGATGCGGACGAATGTTGGTATTACAGTGAAAGAGAAATCCCAAAAGATTTAGTAGAAATGGGAACTGCTGTTATTAAAGCGTTTGATATCAGAGGACGCTTCTTCCATACAGAATATTTTAGATTGTATGAAGATAAAGAAGGATTAGGTAAAAAAGGAGATTTAGTAGGACTTGAAGTAAATATGAGACCTCCTGGAGGATATTCTCCTGATATGATGAACTTCGCAAATGATATCAATGTTTATCTGATTTACGCTAATATGGCTATGTATAACGAAGGATTGTATTCTTCTGATCGTCCATATCATTGTGTTTATGTTGGTAGACGTGATAAATACGCTGGAATCTATACAAATGGTTCTACTTCTATCTTCTCTAAATATGGACAATCTATCGTTATGCACGAAAGAATGCCAGATTTGTTATCCTCTGCAATGGGAAATGAATTCTACATCGCAAGATTCAAAACAAAGAAAGAAGTCAAAGAATTTGTAAACTTTGTCTATAAGAAAGAAAAGGTCAAGAAATGAAAACTGAATATTTCAAAGAATACTCAAATAATCTAGGAAGAGATATGGAATTCAAAGTATATGGTCACGCGGGAAGACCATTCCTTGTATTTCCTAGTCAAGATGGTCGCTTCTATGATTATGAAAATAATGGAATGATTGAAGCTGCCAAAGATTATATTGAAAGTGGAAGAATCCAAATGTTCTGTTGTGATTCCAATGATGTCAATTCTTGGTCATCTACTTCTTGGGACAATCGATGGAGAATCGAACAGCAAGAAGCATACATGCGTTATATCACAGATGAATTAGTTCCTAGAATCTTTGACATCAACGCAAGTGCAAATGGTGGAAACTACGCAAATGGAATCATGACAACCGGATGTTCTATGGGTGGAACTCACGCTCTTAATTCTTTATTAAGAAGACCAGATATCTTTGCGGGATGCATCGCATTAAGTGGTGCTTATAACGCAAGACTATTCTTCCCTGATTATTTTGATGATCTTGTATATGAAAACTCACCTGTTGATTATATCAATGGCATGCATTACGATGATCCAAAAGTTGAAATGTATCGTCATAAAGATATTATCGTTTGTTGCGGTAGAGGTGCTTGGGAAGTACCTATGCAAGAAGATGCTGGAAGAATGAAAGAACTATTTGAATATAAAAACATTCCAGCTTGGGTAGATTTTTGGGGAAATGACGTCGCACATGATTGGCCATGGTGGCAGAAACAACTTCCTTACTACCTAAATTTCGTTTGTTAAGTAATTTTTTTCAAGAAAATGGAATTTTTTGATTCCATTTTCTTTTACTTTCTGATAAAATAATCAAGCAATGCGGATATGGTGGAATTGGCAGACACGTCAGATTTAGGATCTGATGCCCTCGGCGTACAGGTTCAAGTCCTGCTATCCGCACCATTGAAAAGGATGTTGAAATTCAACATCCTTCAGTCTGTTGACAAAGTGGTATCCCATTTAATGGATATCACTTTTTTTGTCA
>CAVKTV010000119.1:0-5781 GCA_963659075.1 Lachnospiraceae bacterium
GAGAGAACATATCATAGAAATAATATTAAGCTACAATTTATTGATGAAGAAATCAAGTTTGATGATGTAGATGACGCTACTGCACAAATGAGATGTTTAAAAGATATCTTACAGAACTTTCATAAAGTGATTGTACTCAATGAATCTTTCATTTTTAACACGGATATTTCTCAATTGTATGAAATCAATATTGGTGATTCTTATGTTGGTGCAGTAAAAGATATTGTTCATTCAGGTATCTTGAATTCAGAGCTATTTCATAGAAAAGAATATGTTAGAGATACATTAGGATTAACAGATGCATATGATTATTATCAAACAGATTTGATGATAGTTAATGTAGATGTATTAAGAGATTTAGAAATTGATGATTCTGTTGATATGACAACACAAGATTATTGGAATATGAAATGTAAAGGGCATATTTTTGAATTGCATCAAAAATGGAATGTTGTTATGAAATGGGAAGATATTTCTTTACAGGAAAGTAGACAAGAATTGATTGTTGCGGCGGAAAGAGAACTATTTTATGATTACAATCAAGCTAGAAATACATTAGAAGTGATTAATTTTAATAGTTATCAAAAGCCATGGGAATATGTAGATTGTGATTTGGCAGATTATTTTTGGAAGTACGCAAGAACATCTGTTTTGTATGAACCATTATTGATAATGCCTAAGAAATCTTTATATCAAGAATACCAATCTTTCAAAGAACATGGTAATGATATTCCGAAGTCTAGAAAACAAAGAATTGTGGAATATATGATGGAACATGGAATAAGTGCTACGATTCTATTGATTTTGACGCGCTTATATAAAAGAGTAAAAAAGAAGTATGTCATTGATTCCAATGGAGAAAGAAGATATTACTGATTTTGTGATTTATACTGTTTTCGTTTAAAATAGTAAAGATAGTTGAGGTATCTATGAATAAATTAAAGAAAGCACCTTTTTGGGTGAAACTATTGATTATATATTTATGCGTTGTTGCGTATTGTTTTATCTTTTTTCTTGTTGGTGGAGAAGATATATTTTTAAAGAGAGTTAGTACATCTGATGTAAATGAAATTGATAATGTTGGTGAAATTTATGATGGAGATGTCGTTGAAGAGTCTTTTGTGAGTGATTTTAAACAAATCGTTTCATTGGAATTGAAGACGGCAACGTATGATAGAGAAAATACTGGTTCATTAAATGTGAGTGTATTAGATGGAAATAAAGTTTTAGGTACACAGACGATTGATATGGAATCTGTTGTAAATGGAACAACAACAATTACATTTGATTCACCTATTGTAGTTGAAGAAGGAAAAGAATATACATTGCGTATTTCTAGTAAAGGATCATCTGAAGGTAACGCTGTAACAGTATACTATGGAAACGCAGATCAAACAGTCACAAGTCTTTCCGCAAAAGGAATCAATTACAATCAAAAACAATTGGTATGTAAGATTACAGGAAAAGTGAATGATAACTTAGGATGTGTTTTATTAGGTGTTGTGATTTGTTTCTTGGTTGTATTAGGTGGATATATCATTCATGTATTACGTGCAGAAAAGAAAGGTAAGATGACAGTTGGTATGCAACTATTGAATGCATATCATCAATACAACTTCTTACTCCAACAATTAGTAAGTAGAGAATTTAAAGTACGTTATAAAAGAAGTGCTTTAGGTGTTATGTGGAGCTTTGTAAATCCATTACTTACAATGGTTGTACAATTCTGTGTATTCACTTTAGTATTTAAATCTGCGATACCAAATTATATTGTTTATTTGATTATTGGTATTACGTTCTATAACTTTTTTAGTGAAGCTACAACAGGTGGTATGTTATCAATCATTAACAATGCGGCATTGATTAAAAAAGTATATGTTCCTAAATATATTTATCCAATATCACAAATATTTTCATCATCGATTAACTTCGGTATTTCATTGATTTTGATGTTTGGTGTTTCTTTAGTGAGTGGTTTAACACCAAATCTATATTATTTTTTAATTCCATTTGCGATAGTTAGCATCTTTATGTTGAATGTTGGTGTGGCTTTATTATTGGCTACAGGAATGACATTCTTTAGAGATGTGCAGTTTATTTATAGTGTATTTATGACTGCGTTGACATACGCAACACCGATGTTTTGGGATATGTCTATGATTCCAGATCAATACAACTGGATCTTTAAAGTAAATCCGTTGGCAGATATTATTATCTTTGTCAGAGAGGTTGTGATGAACAATCAATATCCTGGCACAGATATCGTGCTATTAATGATTGGTATTCCAGTTTTATTCTTATTGATTGGTGTACATGTATTTAGAAAGAACCAAGATCAGTTTATCTTGTATATTTAGAGGGTTAGTATGGCACAGACAATGGTTGAAGTTAATAACGTGACTGTACGTTATAAGATTGCGAATGATAGAGTATCTAGTTTAAAAGAATTCTTTATTAAGAAATTAAAAAACCAAATTACAGAGAATGATTTCTTAGCTTTAAACAATGTGAGTTTCTCGATTGAAAAGGGTGATGTTGTTGGTATTGTTGGGAGAAATGGTGCTGGTAAATCCACGTTATTAAAAGTTGTTTCAGGAATTCAAAAACCCGCAAGTGGAAATGTTCGACTTGGTGGAAGAGTTGTTCCAATGTTGGAACTTGGCGCAGGATTTGATTTTGAATTATCTGGTAGAGAAAATGTGTATCTAAATGGTGCAGTATTAGGTTATTCAAAAGAATTCTTAGATGAAAAGTTTGATGAGATTTTAGAGTTTTCTGAATTAGGTGATTTTATTGAAATGCCAGTACGTAACTATTCTTCTGGCATGATTGCTAGATTAGCTTTCTCCATCGCTTCTATGATCAATCCTGAAATATTGATTGTGGATGAAGTGTTAAGTGTTGGTGATGAAAACTTCCAAAAGAAGAGTCGTGATCGCATGGTAGAGCTAATGAGTGGTGGTTCTACAGTATTATTTGTTTCACACAATATCGAACAAGTAAAAGATATTTGTAATAAAGCTGTATGGTTGAGACATGGTGAAGTCGTCATGACAGGTGATGCGGATACGGTATGTGATAAGTATCAAGAATGTTTGATGAAAGGCGAATGTTAATATGTACGATTATTTAGTAGTAGGATCAGGTTTATTTGGAGCTATCTTTGCCCATGAAGCTAAAGAAGCTGGTAAAAGTGTATTGGTGATTGATAAAAGAAGTAATATCGCAGGTAATGTTTATACAGAAGATGTAGAAGGTATCCATGTACATAAGTATGGAGCACATATCTTCCATACAAACAATACAGAAGTATGGGAATATGTACAGAAGTTTGCGACATTCAATCGTTTTACAAATAGTCCAGTAGCGAATTATAAGGGTGAATTATATTCCATGCCTTTTAACATGTATACATTTAATCAGATGTGGGGTGTCGTTACTCCTGAAGAAGCACAGGCAAAGATTGACTCTCAAAGAAAAGAAATTACAGGAGAGCCAAAGAATCTAGAAGAACAAGCAATTTCTTTAGTTGGAAGAGATATCTATGAAAAACTTGTTAAAGGTTATACAGAAAAACAATGGGGCAGAGATTGTAAAGATCTACCAGCATTCATCATTAAAAGATTACCTGTACGTTTAACATTTGATAACAATTACTTCAATGCGTTATATCAAGGTATTCCAATGGGTGGATATACAAAGATGATTGCGAATATGTTGGATGGAATTGAAGTACGTCTAAATGAAGATTATTTGTTGAAGAAAGATGCATATGACGCAATGGCTAAGAAAGTCATTTATACAGGACCAATTGATGCATACTTCAATTATGCATTAGGAAATCTAGAATATCGTTCTGTACGTTTTGAAACTGAATTACTAGATAAACCAAACTATCAAGGTAACGCAGCAGTTAACTATACAGATAGAGAAACACCATACACAAGAATCATTGAACATAAATGGTTTGAATTTGGAAAAGATGATAATGGAAATGATATTCCAAAGACAGTCATCTCTAAAGAATATTCATCCGAATGGAAGCCAGGGGATGAACCATACTATCCAGTCAATGATGAAAAGAATAGTGCCTTATATGCAAAGTATAAAGAACTAGCTGATAAAGAAGAAAAGGTTGTATTTGGTGGTAGACTTGGTGAATATAAATACTATGATATGGACGCTACAGTCGCATCAGCATTAGAATGTGTGAAAAAGAATATTAAGTAATTAAAAGGAAGTGATTTGAATGAGTAAACCTATTCCATTCTCTCCACCTGATATTACAGAAGAAGAGATACAAGAAGTTAGTGAAGCGTTAAGAAGTGGTTGGATTACAACAGGTCCACGAACAAAACAATTTGAAAAAGATATTTGTACATTTTTAAATGTAAAGAATTGTGTTTGTTTGAATAGTGCGACTGCTGCAGAAGAATTGAATCTAAGAGTTTTAGGTATTCAAGAAGGAGATGAAGTTCTTGTACCTGCTTATACATATACAGCTAGTGCTTCTGCCGCAATTCATTGTGGCGCAAAAGTTATATTTGTAGATTCACAAAAAGATTCTTTAGAGATGGATTATGAAGAGATGGAACAATTGATTACAGAAAAGACAAAGGCAATCATTCCTGTTGATCTAGGTGGTGTTCCATGTGATTATGATAAAATTTATGAAATCCTTGATCGAAAGAAAGATTTATTTCATCCTACAAGTGAGATTCAAAAAGTACTTGGAAGAGTCGCAGTTGTAGCGGATGGTGCGCATGCCTTTGGGGCAAGTAGAAATGGTGTAACGGTTGGAAATCTAGCTGATTTCACATCTTTCTCATTCCATGCGGTTAAAAATCTAACGACCGCAGAAGGTGGTTGTGCTGTTTGGAAATCTATGGATGGTATAGATGATGAAGAGCTATATCATTTATATCAACTCTATTCTTTACATGGACAAAGTAAAGATGCACTTGCGAAAACAAAAGCAGGTGCGTGGGAATATGATATCGTTGGACCTTGGTATAAATGTAATATGACAGATATCATGGCTGCGATTGGATTGGTTCAATTAAAGAGATATCCTTCTTTAATTGAAAGAAGATATGAAATGATTAAGAAGTATGATGAAGCGATGGATGAAATGCATATTGAACATATTATCCATCATGGAAAGAATTATCATTCTTCTGCACATCTTTATTTGATTCGTATTCCAAATATTACTGTCGAACAAAGAAACGAAATCATCACACGTATGGCAGAAGCAGGGGTAGCTACAAATGTACACTATAAACCTCTACCAATGATGAGTGCGTATAAGGCATTAGGTGTTGATATCAAAGATTATCCAAATGCCTATGATCATTATCACAATGAAATTACATTACCATTACATACAAAGTTAAGTGATGAAGATGTTGAGATTGTGATTGAAACATTAAAGAATACATTACAAGAAATGAAGTTATTATGATATTAAGAAAATGGGAACAGTTACCAGAATACATGCGAAATGAGGCAGTTAGACCTTATTATGAGATATTAAAGAAGCATTCTTTCTCATTGATTGTGAAAAGAATCTTTGATGTTTTAATGTCTTTGATTTTATTGATTTTATTATCACCTGTATTTTTAATTGTTTCTATTTGGATCAAGTTAGATTCTGAAGGGCCTGTTTTCTTTCGACAAGAAAGAGTTACAACATATGGCAAAAGATTTCGCATCTTTAAATTCCGTACAATGTGTAATAACGCAGAAAAGAAGGGCTCTTTAGTAACGGTTGGAAATGAT
>CAVKTV010000120.1:0-5774 GCA_963659075.1 Lachnospiraceae bacterium
TGAGTGTGTTCGGGACTTTCACCCGTTAGAGCATGCCCATGGCATGCGAACAAAAATACCCAAGCACATAACATGCTTGGGTAAAAGTTATTTACTTACTAGCAAATAAAGATGAGAAGTCAAATAACTTAACAATTCTATCCCAGAAACTTGTCTTTGTTTCTGTTGTTTCTTCTGTTGTTGTAGAAGTTGTAGTAGCCTTAGCACCTTCAACTTTATAAACAAACTTCACACTACCATCTGTACCATCAGAGATACCAGAATAGTTGTTATAAGAAGAGCCTTGTTCTTTAACTGCATTCAATAGATCAGCTGCATCTTCTAAGTTAGAGATACGTGAATCATCAGTTAGCTTAGAAATAGCTTCATCGTTGTATTGAACCAATCCATCATACAATGTCTTAGCGCCTTCAGATAATTGGTTAGCACCATCTGTTAAGGATTGTGTTCCACTCTTCAATGCAGAAGCGCCTTGTGATAATGTAGCTGCACCATCATTTAATTGGCTAGCTCCACTTGTTAATTGTTGTAAACCAGAAACTAATGATTTAGAACCTTCATAAGCAGCTGCAACACCATCTGTATAATCTTTGACACCTTGTCTAAATGTAGCAACAGATTGTAATTGTGTGCTTAATGATTTTAATGTTTCAATTTCTGTACCATTTGTAGCAGTAACCAATGCATTTAAATAACCTTTTACTGTTTGCTTACCTTCATCTGTTTGAGATGCTGTCTTGTTATCAGATATAGCAGTAGCAATAGCGACATCTGATTGTACAGCATAAATCATATCATTTAAAGAAGTAGTATCAGCATGTTGTTCGGAACCTTCCGTTAGTAATACAGCAATTTGTGTATCTGTTAATGAAGAGTTATTTGATTTTAAAGTTTCATTGATTGCAGCATATACAGTAGCATCACCTTGTGCTACTCTTAAACTTTTAATATATGGTGAAACAGCTTCGTTATCTACACCTAGTGCAGGATCTGTTGTAGGAACAGTAGCAACTACATAAGAAATAATTTTATTTAATTGAACTAATTGTTCATCTGTTAAATTACTAAAGTTAGTCAATCCATTTGACATTGCAGTGGTCAATACAACTTCAGCTTGTCTTGTAGTTAAATCAACGTTAGCTTTTTCTTTAACTAATAATTTAACTTTTCCAATAGCACCTTCATATGCACCTAATGTTAATGCTCTATCAACATTTGTGAAATTACCAGCAGAAATGTTTGCGGCATCTGATTGAGCTGTTTGAACATTTGCAGCAATTGTTAACTTGCTTGCATTTTCTTGCATATATGTAGTTAAATCTGTTGCACCAGCTTTTGCAGCCATATAAAGAACCATGTTCAATGTATCACTGTCTAATGTAATACCTTTCGCTGTTAATTGTGCATTAATTTGATCTAATGCAGCTTGACGCATTGTATCTGTAATTCCAGAATAGTATGCTAATTGATCAGCATAGTTGCTCCAAGTTAATTCAGCATAGTTAGGATCATTTTTAATTGTTTCATTTGCAGCTAATTGTTCATTAGCAGTCTTTAAAATAGCATCCGCAATTTGATTTGCACCATCAACTAATGTAGAGTTGTTACCAACTAATTGTGCTAATCCTGAGCTTAGTGCAGAAGCTCCACTTGTTGCGGAAGTTGCCCCATCAGATAAAGATTGTGTTCCACTCTTCAAAGTGTCAACACCAGATAACAAAGAAGAAGCACCATCATTCAATTGACTTGCACCATCTGCTAAAGTATTTGCTCCATCAGATAATGTTTTAGATCCACTAATTAATTGATCAGTAGCGTCTTTTAATTGATCTAATTGATCAAAGATACTTGTTAGTTCTGTATCTTCAAAGTCTTCTTTTAATGCATCTGTTGAAGTTGCAGCAGCTAACATTAATGTTGGGGATTCAAAGTCTGTAGTATCTGCTTCAATTGTAATATCATCAATTAAGTAATCAGATAACTTACTCATTGTATCTCCATCTAATACAGATTCTAATCCATCTCTAAGTCCTGGAATTAAAACTCCAGCGACGATAGAATGTGAAGAATCAGATGTTACTGTACCATGGTTAACTTCTACATTAGAGAAGTTATCTTCATCTAACATTGCCCCTGCACCAGTAATGAATGGAGTAACTAAATCATAAGATTTATCTCCTACTGTGAATGTTTGCTTGCTAGTATTTTCTACAGAAATCTTGATCTTTACATGTCCTGATTTACCTAGCATGTCTTCTGCAGAATATTCTTTATCATTTAATGTATAAGTAATCTTTACATTCAATGGAAGATCTTTTGTAGAAGTTCCTTGATAGTAGATATCTGTAGAATCACTTGTCCAAGTATATCCACCATTTGAGGATGTAACAGGATCTGTACTCTTTAAGTTTTCTACATCTGTTAAATCAGATGTATCTGTATAATTAGAAAATCCTGAATCAGAATGTAATGTATCAGATACTGTTATCTTTTTAACAGAACCATCTGCGTTTAATACTGTATATACACTTTCATTCTTTGTTACGGAAGATGTATCATCTCCTTCTGCTTTTACTGGTAATGAAGAACCAGCAATCAATAGAGTTGCGAGTAAAGCGGAAGTTATTGTTTTTACTTTAGTCATATGTTTTATTCTCCTTCCTTTTGTGGCTTTGGCCATCCAAGTGTTGTATGACGAATCAATGATTCAAATAGAATCAAGAAGCATGGTAATACGAAGATAATTACGATCATAGAGATAATTGCACCTCTAGCGATCAACAAACAAATACTTTGTAGTAATTCCATTTGAGAAATCAATGAAACACCTACTGTAGCTCCAAAGAATGTTAATCCTGAAGTTAAGATAGATTGTGAACATTGATATACCGCAATCTTAGCTGCTTCAAATTTATTGTTTCCATTTGCCAATTCTTCTTTGAATCTAGTTGTCATCAAGATTGCATAGTCAACTGTTGCGCCTAATTGAATTGTTCCAATGACGATACTCGCAATAAATGGTAATGTTGTTCCTGTGAAATAAGGAATTGCCATATTGATAATAATTGCGGATTCAATTGACGCAACTAATAGAATTGGTAAGAAAATACTCTTAAAACTAATTGCGATGATTACAAATACGAATAAGATAGAAATCCAGTTGACCATATTGAAGTCTACATTAGCGATTTCAATCAAGTCTTTTGTCATTGGTGCTTCACCTGTTACTACACCAGTTGAATCATAACTCTTAACGATTTGTGTCAATTGATCAATTTGATCATTGATTTCATCTGTACCTGCTTTCAGTGAAGAGTTAACCATGATGAGTTCATGTCCATTCGAGATAAATGTATCATTTACCATTTCTGGCATTACACTAGATGGAATCGCAGCTCCAACAAACTCTTCTACAGATAAACATGATGTAATGTTATCTAGCTTTTGGATTTCTTTACACATTTGTTTTACATCTTCATCTAGTAAATCATCTTTTACAATAACGAAGTAAGATGATGTCATGTTGAAGTCTTCTTTTAACTTTTCATTACCAACGATACCTGTCATTGTATCTGGTAAGGAATCAGTCAATGTGTAGTATTGTTCAACTCTTGGATAAGCTAATCCAAAGATAGCTAATACACATAAGAATACGACTGGAATTGTTTTGTAGTGTTTTGTAACAAATTCACTTGCACGTTTTAGCTTAGGAATCAATGGTTTATGTTCCCACTTCCAGATCTTATTTCTAAATACTAAGATCAAAGCTGGAAGAACAGTAATTGTACTTAATACACCAAGTACAACACCCTTTGCCATAACTAGACCAATATCTTTTCCTAAAGTCAATCTCATAAAGCAGAGTGCTAAGAATCCTGCTACAGTTGTTAAGGAAGATGCTGAGATAGATACACCTGTATTTACAATTGCGTTTTCCATCGCATCAAAGTCATTATCAACTTGCTTTCTTTCTTCTCTCCATCGATTGACTAAGAAGATTGAGTAGTCCATCGTTACACCCAACTGTAATACAGTCGCAAGTGCTTCAGTAATATACGATATTTGTCCAAAGATGATATTCGTTCCAAAGTTATATAAGATTGGGAATACAAGTCCAACCATAAATATGAATGGAAGAATGTTAGATTTTAAACCAAGCCACAATACAACGATACATGCACCTACAGCAATCAAGATATAGATAGGTAATTCTTGATCAACCAATGCTTTTGTATCTTGTAAGATGATTGACATACCACCAATGTATGCTTCTTCCGAACAAATCTTTTTAATTTTCGCAATCGCATTCATTGTACTTTGTGATGCGGCTGTATCAGAGAATCTAACAATCATCATAGTTGCATCCTTATCAGAATTAAACATGAAGTCATAGATTTCATCAGGTAACATATCTTTTGATACTGTTACATCCAATACATCAGATAACCAGAATGCTTCGGATACTCCATCAACCTCCGCAATTCTTTCTTTTAGATCTAACAATTGTGCAGTTGGCATATTTTCCACTGTAACCATTGCACTACTTGCTAGATTAAAATCCTTTTCTAAGTATTGCTCACCTACCATGGAATCTAATTCACTTGGTAGATATGTCAAAATATCATAATTGATTTTTGTTGATACTGCTCCAATTGCTGAAGGAATCAACAATAAGATTGATAAAACTAAAATCAATTTACGAAATTTGACAACAAAGTGCGCAAATTTCTTCATAAAGCCTCCCATTAATGACCATCGGTCATTTCCGTTAATTATTATATGATTATATTTTGGTTTATCAACATATAATTATGACTTTTAGTCATTTTTTAAGATTTGTATAAAAAACTATCTTTTTTCATATAACATTTTTGAGTAAAATAGAATTATGTCAGGACTCATCGCAAGAAAAAAAGAAGACAAAAGAAATCGTTTATTAGATGCAGCAAATATCTTATTTACAGAAAATGGAGTTTCTTCTACTACGATATCAGAAATCTGTGAACAAGCAGGTATCGCAAAAGGAACATTCTATTTATATTTTAAAGATAAAGAAGATATCTTACGTGCTCTAACAAAACGGATTTCTCTAACTATATTAAAAACGACCTATCAAAAAGTAAAAGATACAGACCTAGACTTTGGAGATAGAATCATTTTAATGGCTGATTCATTATTAGATTTATTTCAAAGTGATCCAGATATGTTAACGGTCATGAAAAAAGACTTTATCTGGCCTATTTCTGAAGAAGAGTTTTTAACAACAGATGATGAAACAATGTCAATGATACGAAATAACATTGAAGAATACGCTAAAAGTATTTCTATATCAGAACATCAAATATTAGTTCGATTATACGCACTCATATCTATGTTATGTTCTATTGCCTATTCCTCAATCATTGATCATTTTCCAGATACTATAGATTCTTTAAAACCAGAATTATTCTCTATGCTTAGAAAAGCTTTTGAAAAGGAAAATAGCACTAACTGTTAAGTTAATGCTATTTTTCATTTTCTACAAATTGAATCCATTCACCATCTTTATCCGCAATCCAATCAAATGAACCACCGTTTGAATCATCTTCTGTATACTCAATCGCATACCAAGTATAATTATCATCCACTTGTACTGCTCTTACATTATATGTTTTTCCTTTTTTACAGTACCTCTTGCTTCAGAATTCACACATGCATCAGAACGTTTATTAATTTTATCTACCAGTATTGTAACTGTACCATAGCTTCGTTCTTCTATTGTATTGTTATTATAG
>CAVKTV010000121.1:0-5761 GCA_963659075.1 Lachnospiraceae bacterium
CCGTAATACATATACGACATTCTCTTTTTTTCTAGAATTCCCTTTAAAATGAAGAATATATGCATTCTTACAAGGATATTCATCAAATAACATATGCATTTCTTTGTATTTTAAAGAAATGGATTCTTTTGTACGTTGATAAATACTTTCATAATCCATCTGTAGTTGCATTTGATCGACATAGTTATTGGAAGAAATGTATGGTGGAATCTGTGGTAGTTTTGTTTGATCTTTATACTTCACTAAAAAGTAAATACAAAACAAAAACACACATAATGATAATATAAATAAAATCGTTATCAATCCTGTCATTTCGTTTGTATTCCTTTCCAGCCAAAACTACTACGATCATTTAAAAAAGCAGGTTCTTCTACGATCATCGTTGTATTTGTATTTGTATTTGTTACAAATTCAAATAATACAGTTTTTGCGTTTTTTTGAATAGATGCATACGCTAATCTCATTCTTTTTAGAGAAAAACCATATTCATTTGCATATAGTATAACTTCAGATATTCTATCTGGTCGATATACCATAGAAAAAGAGCCATTTGATTTTAATAATCTTTTTACATTTTCAAATAAGACATCTAATGTCAAATATTCTTCATGACGCGCTGCTTTGATATATTCATTCTGATTCTTTAATGCATCGTTTTGTGTATTGAAGTATGGTGGATTACAGATGATTTTATCAAATGATTCATGTTCAAATCGTTGTAAAGGACAAACATGTAATTCTACTTCTACTTCATTTCTTTCAAAGTTATCTCGTGCATTTTGAATCACTTGTTCAAACAAATCAATTCCACATAAGCTTTTCGCATGTTTTTCTTTTGCGTAGTAAAGTAATGCACCGTTATTGCATCCAATATCTAGTACATGATCATTCTTATGAATATGCATAAATCTACCTAATAATTCTGTATCGGAATTGAAATGATACATATCATCAGGTTGATAAATTGAATATTTTGTTCCATTTAAATAATCAAGCTTCATGTGTTTCCCTTAACTCAAAATAAAATGTGGATCCCTTTCCTACTTCAGATATAACTCCAACTTCTGCACCATACGTTACCGCAATTGCCTTTACGATCGATAAGCCTAGACCAGTGTTTGTCATATTTCTTCTAAAAGTACGGGATGATTTTTGATAACGATCCCAAATATATGGTAGTTCTTCCTTAGGAATACCTTCTCCTTCATCAATCACTTCAAAACGCACTGTTTCTTCATCTTTCTTCAAATACGCACGGATGATGATTTTCTTTCCAGCAGGTGTATGTTTGATTGCGTTTGTTAAATAGTTTGATACAACTTGTGCCATCTTCACTCTATCAAAATACATGGTAAGTTCATCTGGCACATCGATTTCAATCTTCAAATCTGCCTTTCTCAACAACGATTCATTGATTTGTACAACTTCATAAATGATTTCTACTAGATCAATATTCTCTCGATGTACATTTTCATTTCCACTTTGCATACGAGATAATTCACTCATATCATTAATTAATCGTGACATATATTCAGTTTCATGAATGATCACTTCTAAGTGTTTGTTTCTCTTTTCCGCATTATCTCCCGAAATATCACGTATCATTTCAGCGTATGCTCGAATATCTGTTAATGGTGTACGAATGTCATGAGAAACATTGGCTATCAAATCTCTTCGCATTTCATCAATCTTTGCGAGTTTATCTTTTGTATCATTTAAAGTTGCCGCAAGTTCTTTTGTTTCTGTAAAAGAACCACCTGTAAAAGTAACGCTGTAATCTGCCTGCGCGAGTTTTTGCGCTTCTTTTTTCATACGTACGATTGGTTGCGTAATTGTATTGGAAATATATAACGCTAAAAGTGAAGCGATAACAATTGCAATAATCGTATAAAATCCATATTGTTGTGAAAAGAACGTTACAACAGAATCCACTGGTTCTAATGGAGCATTTACATACATATAATAATTCGCTAAAGAAGAAACAATCTTTCTGCCATAAACAATCATTTCTTGACCTGTAGATTCATTTGTTTCAAAGTAAGAATATTCATTTCCATTTTGTTGAAAAGTCTCTTCTAAAGAAGAAAAATCATTGTCATTTTGAAAAGAATTGGTATTTAAAAGGCATCCAGATCCTAAGGAATCTGCTGAATATACTTGTTTGCCACTTTCATTGTAGATTTGTACACAAACATCATTATCTACGGTTGTACGTAATGCTTGTGCGATTGAATCATCTGTTGTGGTCAAAATAATGTCATTGGTGATTTCATTAGCGACCGTATTCATTGATTTGATTTTATTATTTCGATAATAAGGACGAATAAAACCAATCTGTAATATCCCAATAAACACTGTAATGCCTACAGCTAATAAGAAAAATACAAGCCAAAAACGAAATCTGATTCCATTACGATCAAGCTTCAAATTTATACCCCATTCCTCTCACTGTAACGATATGATCACGATATACACCAATATTATGTCTTAACATCTTAATATGTGTATCGACTGTTCTATCATCACCAAAATAATCATAATTCCAAACTTCTTCTAAAAGCTTTTGTCTGCTTAACGCAATATTTTTATTATTCATTAAATAAATCAATAAATCGATTTCTTTTGGTGTCAACGTAACACGTTGTCCATCTACACTCACGGTTCTTCCTAATAGGTCAATCACTAGTCCTTCATATACGATTTGGTTCTTTTCGTGATGTGCACCTCTTTCTAATACAACTTTCACTCTAGCCATTAATTCTTTAGGAGAAAATGGTTTAATGACGTAATCATCAATTCCTAATCCAAATGCATATAATTTATCATATTCTTCTGTTCTAGCACTTAACATAATGATAGGAACATCTTGTATCTTTTTAATTTCTTTGCATGCGGAAAAACCATCTAATGTAGGCATCATAACATCTAAAATGACACAATCATAATGTGTATTCTTTACCTTATCAATTGCATCTACACCATCTTTTGCTTCTTCTGCTTCATAACCTGATAATTCACAATATTCTCTAACAACTTCTCTAATATTCGCTTCATCATCAACAATTAATATTCTCATAACAATGTTCCTTTCTATATGCATCACGCACAATATTTTTCTAATTTGTTTATTCTTTGATTCAACCCATCTACTAGTTTATCAATACGCTTGTCACTCATATCAATTTTATCTTTATATTGTTCTAGTAAATCATGATATTCATCACAAAGTCCATCTAATTGTTTTGAATGGATATGAATCTTACCAATTGTTTTTAAAATATCATCATAATTTTTATTTGTATTTGTGAAGAATTTACCTGTACCATTCACAAAATTCATTTCATTGATATATTTATCGCATTCCATACTTTGACCAGTATCAAATATAGGAGTCGTTCTTACCCACTCTAGTGTATTTACATTTCGAATCACACCAAAGTTCTTTAAATGACGATCTGTATTTAACATCAGATAATCTACTACAAACATATCTGAAACATTTTTTCTAGCATTTGGTACATGATGTTTTTCTAAAACAGATATATAAAATTCATAATCATTGATATGATTTGGTTTCTTTTCTGATTGAAAAATATTATATGCGGAAATAATTTCTTCATTTTCATCAATAAAATTATCACATTTTGATATGAATTTTGTTTTATCATTCCATTCAACACTATAATCACAATAATAAAAACCAAGTCTTTTACAGATTTGAGATGCAAGCCATTCATTTAATGGTTCTTCATTACTTTGCGTATATGTTCCTTTTACCAATACTCTTTTTCCTTCTTCAATGATCCAACCTTTTTGTAACATACCATCGGTTGTATTATTAGGAGAAAGAAGAATAGCCTTATCTGTTGTTGTAGAAGATGAACTATCTAAAGCAGCTTCTAAATACGCTTCATAGGAAAATTCATTTGTAAAGAAATTGATATCTTTCCATTGAATGGTACTATTTTCTTCTTTCAACCAATATTGATCTGATAAAGAAAGTGCATATGCTTTATTCAATAATTCTTCTGTTGAAGCTACATTTAATTTTTCTAACAATCTTTCTAAATCTTTTCTCCAAGAAGGAATTCCTCTTCCTTTAAACCAATCATTGGTTTGTTTTAGAATATTGGAATTCTTTGTATGATAAGCATTCATAATGCATAAAGGAGCGTATTCAATTTGATAGATGTCATAGATCTTTTCAATGATATGAAATGTAGTGTTATATTCTAAAGACATAATCTCTGTATTTTTATTCATTAATATACATTTCATTGAACACCTCCTATTCTTTATCATAAATCACTTAAATTATAAATATTGATATTAATATTACCATTTCCCAGTAATTTTAATCAAAATTTATCTTCAACGCTTATATATATATATGTGTATGGTGCGTGATGGCAACTGTAGTAATAAAGTACAAATGATAATAACGAAAGAATGCCTAATATGAGTGGCATAGAGATGAATATTTTATTGCCTGATATTTTTTTCATATCTACTACTTCTTATAGAACTGTATCGTATCACAAATCAAAGAACGATCTTCTTGAATTCTTGCGTGGAACAAGATAAATACACCTTTGACTAATGAAGAACAATACTGTTCATATTGTTTTGGCATGACCATCATATCCATTTCACCCGTTTCATCACATATCTTTAAGAAAGCCATCATACTACCTTTTTTTGTACGATGTTTTCGTACATCTTTGATTTGAGAAAAGCCAACTACTCTTCCTTGCATCATAGAAATATGGGACAAAGATGGTACTTCAATATGATTTGTTTCACGCACTTTACAGATATAAGACGCACCTAATGTAAATCCCAATGCATTTCTTTCATATTCTTCACGTACCGCATCATTCTCTGCACGTTGAATATAAGATGGTTTACTTACTAAAGAAGTATCTACAGTATATTTTCCATCTTTTTTCACTTTCACAACATCTGCATATGATTGTGCTTTCTCCAAGAGGGATTTCAGTGTCATTCTTGTTTCTTTGAAACAATCACAAGCACCTGCATCAATTAATGCGGTGAGTTGATTTTCTTTTATATTATAGAGATTACATCTTGCGACAAAATCAAAGAAATCTATATAGTTTCCATTCTGTTTTCTTTCCATAACTATTTTATCTGAAACAAGTGTACCTATATCATGAATCATAGACAATGGAATTCTTAAACCATTCGTTTCTACTTTATAAACACTTAAACTATCATTGACACTTGGATATAAGATCATGATATGTCTTCTCTTACATTCATCTACATAACGTGATGTTTTATTTGTATCAGAAATCACACTATTTAATAATGAAGAATAAAAATCTAAAGGATAGTTTGCCTTCAAATAAGCTAATTGATACGCAATATAAGAATACGCAATCGCATGAGATTTGTTGTAACCATATGCGGCAAACTTCTCAATATCATCATACAATTGATTTGCGATATCATTTGTATATCCATGATTCATTGCACCAGTGATGAAATCATGTTTCAAATTTAATAATTCATCTTCTTTCTTTTTCGAAATAGCTTTTCTTAAAATATCAGCTTTTCCTAAAGAAAATCCCGCAACGTTTCTCGCAATCAACATGATTTGATCTTGATAGATCATAACTCCATACGTTTCCTTTAAAACTTCATACACATCTTTGGATGCATAATGGATGGAAGAAGGATCTTGTTTATTCTTTAAATAGGTGTTGATATGATCCATTGGACCAGGACGATATAAAGC
>CAVKTV010000122.1:0-5613 GCA_963659075.1 Lachnospiraceae bacterium
GTGGTGATCACTGCGTATTCATGTTTTGTTAATACGTAAGTATCACCATCTTTGACATCACCATTTGCGTCTGCGTTTGCCTTGATAGCGTTATATGCTTCTTCAAATGTTGCGTATTCTTTTCCTTCACCAATCTTAGAGGAAAGGATTGCGGTAAATTCTACGTTTTCTTCTGGTGTTGTCCAATCAGAAGTGGAATTTGCAGCGACCTTGTAGATTTCAAACTTACCAAAATCAACTCTGTTATAGATTTCATGTTTCAAATCAACCATTTCACCATTCGTTCTAATAGAGAATGTCGTTGTTAGATTTCCATCTGTATCAGATTGGTTATGTGTATAACCAGTTGGTTGTACTGTTTCATTAATTTGATATGTTCCGTAAGGTAAGTAATCAGATGGGGATTGATAATATCCTTTTTCATCTGTTGTAAATGTAGTAATCGTTGCGTTAGGTGCGAAACGTTCTGTTGTCTTATCTAACACACCATCACCATTTACATCAACCAATACATCATAAGTAGATTTATTAACGATTTCAAAAGTCGTTGTTAAATCTGTATCACCTTGGTTTCTTGTATCGTATTCCTTATCATTCTTTTGAATTTCAAATCCACCACGGATAGGCTTATTGAAAATTTGGAATGTTGCGTCAACAATCTGACCATGTTCTCTAATTGAGAATGTATATGTTCTATTACCTACATCTGTATATCCTTCTGGTGCATTTACTTCGTTGATTGTATATGTTCCATAAGGTAATAACTTTTCGTTAGCTCTGTAATAACCATTTGTATCTGTAGTGAATGTTGTATTTCCATTACCTTCGATATCGATTGCTTGACCAACCGCATATGTCTTACCTAAAACAGTAACTGGATTTGCGGAAGCATTGATGATTTCAAATGTTGTCTTTAGATTTGCATCACCTTGTGCGTATGCTTCTTTTAATTCATCATCATTCTTTTGTAGAGTAAAGCTACCAAGCATTGGATAGTTATCTACTGGTACTTCAACTACAGTTTCATCTGAGGAAACAAAGAATTCCTTTGTTACAGTTGTACCATCATAAGATGTTGTTAGATATCCATTAGGAGCTTTTGTTTCTACCAATCTGTATTTTCCATAACCTAAGTATGCGGAAGCAGAACTATATGTTCCATCAGCACCAACTGTAATATGGTCGATAGCTTGTGTTTCACTTGGTAGGTATTCTGCACCATCACCTAAGCCATCACCATCATTATCGAGTTTCATACCAACAGTTTTATCTGTACCATCACCTAAATAGTAGAGGTCAAATTCAGCACCCGCTAATGTTGCGTCACCTTCTGGTGTAGTACCAGTCGAGTAATCTTCCTTGATTACTTTATAGCCACCACGGATAGAATCTTCTTTCTTTGTGAATACATTTCCCGCATGAATTACTGCGGAACTATTTTCATTCACAATTTGGAATGTCATTTTACTTGTAGAAGAATATTCTTCACCATTAACTTTCATGTATCCACCATCTGTAGTGTATTCAGTAGGTGCTTTTGTTTCTTCAACAGTAATTGTTCCTAGTGGGATGATAGGTTCATTATTAGCATTTCTGTAATATGTTCCAGATACTAGATGAGCATCATCCATATCTGCAATATATGCGTTATCTCCTTTGCTCCATAAAGTCTTAATTACCCATGTTCTAGTAGGTGTTCTTCCTTCAACACTATCAAATGTATCATAGTAATTAAATGTGAATTCAGCACCTTCTAGAGAAGCTACATTTTGTTTTCCTTCACTATCAACCTTAGATAAAGTAATAAGTCCAGGGTCATTGATTGGTGCGTCGCTGAATGATGTGCTACCACTACCACTTGATACGTCCACAGTGTGGATCTTAGTATCAGAAAGTAAGTAGTTATTTGGTGCAGATAATTCCTTTACATAAACTGTATTTACATTGGAACTAACTGTGATATTGTTCGCTGAACCATTACCATTGTTATCTGTAGTAATCGTTGCGATTCTACTAGATTCACTCGCATCTGAAGAAGTATATACTCCAAATACCGCACCACTTAAACCATATAAGCTATTGCCATTTGTACAATCTGGTAATGTGGAACTCTTTTTAACAGATACAGAAATATTCTTATTTAAATTGATTCTGTATACTGCGTTTAAAGGGCTTGAAGTTGTTCCACTTCCTGCTGAACCTGTGTAATTTAATGTTGTTGCCCAACCTTTATATGTCTGTGTTCCAGCACCTCCACTAGTGAAATCATATGTTTGTCCATTTCCTGCATATACTGACATATGTGCATTTCCAAACACTAAGATATCACCAACTTGTAAAGCACTTGCATCTACTACAGATGTATAAACAAGTTGCATATTTGTGAAATAGTTCTTCAATGTGGATACACCAACATTGTTTAATTGCCCGTCACATTGTCCAAAGTAATCTCTAGGATTTCCTCCCGCATTGACTACTGCTCTACTAACAAGTGCAAGTGTTCCTGCGGAACAATCTAAACCAATGTTGTAGTACGTATCAGCACTTGGTGAACCATCAGACATGATTGTGCCAAAGTTGTTTCCTCCATTATAGGAGTAATGCCAACTTCCTTTACCTGCGTGAGAACCAACAACTTGACTAAATGCGGTTGCCATATCAAGTCCACTACTAGCATTTACTGTCGTTGTCATGTTTGGAACAGTGACAACAGAAGCCAAAGTGAAAGCTGTCATAACAATCGTGATTGTCTTTTTCACGCTTTTCTTGAACTTTGAAATTAAATTCATTTATTCTCTCCTTTCTTCATCGTTCATTTTTTGAGCTTGTAAGCTCGTGGGCGTTTCCGCCCGTCATTCTTTTTAACTAACTCTTTCTTTTATTTATTGCGTTACCTCCTCTACCATATGAAAAAGGCATCCAATTTTCAGAATGCCTTAATCATCAATATTTGTTTTTTATATCGTTCCTCTACTTTTTAATGGTAGAGGAAAGGGCGATGAAGGATTAGCTTCACCGCCCAAGGAATATCTATTTAGCTACAAACAGTTTCAATCTTTGAAACCCATCTAGTTCCATATTCAGCATCATGATGAACAGTTTTGTAAGTTGCATCATGATGAACAGTAGACGTTGTATCATAGGAATGGTATGTACCATGTGACCAATCACCAGTAGATGAATATGTACCTCTATGTGCTTGATATTCTGCAAGGGAATTGAATTCAGCACCGCATCCATTGCATACAGTAATCGAACCAGTCACAACTGTTTCATCATATGCTTGTTGGTCTACAACTGTTTCATCCCATGCTTCTTTTGTTACATAGGTTTCGTTATATCCATTATCCACTTCCTTACACGTTTGTGTTTTTGTGGATGTATTCGTATTAGTTGATGTGTTAGAACTACTATTTGAAGTACTTGTATTTCCACTGTTTGATGTAGTGGTTTTACTTGTACTAGAAGTGTTTGTCTTTGTGGATGATTTTGAGGATGAGGTGTTGGTGGATTTGCTAGAGGATTTCTTATCCGTTGTCTTTGTTTCTTTAGAAGTGCTATCAGCACTTTCACTACTCTTTTCATTTACTTTAACAGTGAAGTCCTCATGGATTGCATTTCCTGCCTTATCACTTGCGGTAACAGTAATCGTATAATCTCCCGCTTTAGAAGTATCTAATTTAGAAGAATCTACATAATAGTAGCTTGTTCCTTTTTCTGTAGGAATTGCATCTACTTTTTTGATATCACCTTCAAATGCATCTTTTACTGATTTGATATTATCTGAAGCATCATATTTATCACCGACATTGATTTGTACCAATGTTTTTTTGAAGGTGATCACTGGTGCTTCTTTATCTTCATTTGTAACGCTGAATGTTTTCTTATACTTCTTAGTAGCTTTGTTACCTAAAGAGTCCAAAGTTTCTACTGTATAAGAAATCGTATAACCACCTTCAACGGAAGTATCTATCGTTTCTCTATCCGCTTTAGTGATTTTTGTATTCTCATCAGCTTTTCCATTCTTTAGTACTTCGACCATATCTTTTGTATTCAATACAGTTTCTTCTGTAGTTAATGGGATTGTTTCAGAATATTCATCTTTCACTTCAACTGTTACATCATTAAAAGCATTCTTCTGTGCTTCAGCTTTTCTGTTTTCAGAGTTAACTGAATAACCATATACTCCGCCACCTATTAGTAACGCTAATACGATAGCGAGTATTACTGATAATTTCTTTTTGTCTTTTTCCTTTGGTGAATCATCACTTGATGTTTCACCTTCACGGGCGTTTTCGCCCGTCTGCTCATCTAAGATATCTTTTTCAATATCTGTTGTTTCTTCAACACTTGGTTGTTCAACGATTGTTTCATCGTTGTTCTCATTTAATTTCTTTTCATTTTCGTTCATATTTAATACCTACTCTTTTTCATAAATAAAAGCACAACATTATGTATTTCTACCTTCTGTTGTGCCTTACAAATATATTTAAGATAAAATAGTTTTTTCTGCTTACACTTATTTCATCATACATATTCTGACACATCAGACTTTGTAATTCTATGCAATTATTGCATATTTTTTATTTTAAGCTATTTTATACGGGCGAATCCGCCCGTCATATCTTATTCACCAACTTCTAGCATTTCTCTATAATCGTCATATTCTTGAAATATATCAATATCATAATAATACCGAACAATCATCGCAAGTTCATTGATGAATGTTTTTAAATCCTCATTATCTTAATCATTCAATCCATAACAAACTTCTTGTATAAAATCTTCAGTTGAGAATAGGTCATTCATTATCCATTCATCAACTTCTTCCTTTGAAAGAAGTTTTTCGGTCTTTTCTCCATTCGGATATTCCTTTATAGCAATGTAATCTTTTTCAATCATTTCCTCTTTTGAGAATTCATCACTTTCATAAGTTTCAATAAATTCACTTGTTAATTTATAAAAGTTAGGACATTCCTCGCTTGCCTTTTCATAAACTTCTATTTTTTCATCAATGTTCATTCCTTTCATTACACTTAGAAATGTATTACGAATAAACAGATTTACCTCTTTATCATCACCAAGTATCCTAATTGCATCCTAGTATACTTCATCAAAAAATTTCCAACTCATAATCTACTCCTCTTCTTTGCACCATTCATAAGTTACGGATTCTTGGCATCCTTCCTTGTCGTAAGATACAACTTCCCACCAATTTGGTTTTTCTTTATGTCTTGTCCAAATTTCCATACCAACACCTTTTCCATTCAATACCATTACTTCCTCGTCCTCGACATTTCGACCTGCGTACATTCCGCTTCCATAGGCATCAATAAATTCTTTTCTTCCTTCTTGAATATTAAAATTTTCAAGTGTACTTTTTCTAATTTTTTTCATTCTTCAAAAACTCCATATAAGTCACACCACCATAATTTAATAAGTGTGTTTTTAATATTCTGTTCATCAGCAAGTGAATCATATTGTTCACTATTACCTTTGAGGTAAGTGCTGATGATCATATCTTTTGATAAATCATCAGATAACATTGGATGTTTTTTTACCCAACATTCATAGATAATAATCGCTCTTAATTCTAGTGGTATGTGTTTTAAC
>CAVKTV010000123.1:0-4467 GCA_963659075.1 Lachnospiraceae bacterium
AAATCTTCAAAATTTTTCATACTATATTAATCTCTCCTTAATATACTATTCACAAAAATTTGAAGATTCCCTTAAAATCATTTAAAAAAATTAAATGCACTTTTAGAATCTGTATATTGATACGCTTTGATACCAAATTGATTAGATGCATGCACATTCAATAATGTATCGTCAAAGAATATACATTCTTCTTTCTTTAATTGATATTCATCCAACAAATATTGAAAGATTTTTTCATCTGGCTTTGCCATGTGGATTCTTCCACTGATTACTAAACCATCAAATTGTTGAAATACATGTGCGTATCGTTTTTCTGTATACGCAAATGCTTCTTTTGGATAGTTTGACAAAACATAACAATGATATCCTTGTTTCTTAACTTCTTGAAAGAACTGATATCCTTCTTCTAATAGAGAAAACATATCTTCCCATCCTTCATGGAAGAAAGCTATGATTTCTTCTTTTAAATTGGGATATCTTTCGAGATAGATTGGAAGTGTTTGAGAGATACCTGTATAAATACCTTGATCCATTGCACTCCACAATCCATCACAAAAGATAGCTTGATACAATTGTTCTGACTTTTCATTTGATAAATGAAGTTTTGATATTTCTTCTTTTGGTTGAAAGCGAATGAGGATTCCACCTAGATCAAATATAACGTTTTTTATCATATTAATGCTTATAGTAATTAATCAAACAACCATCTTTTAAGATTTGAATTTCATCTTTTGTTAAAGAGTTACATGTCACTTCTATTTCATGTACATCATTGGCATCTACAACATAAGCTTTCATATTACTTTCAGTATCCAATGATTGTTTTACATCTTTTACAAGTACCCAATTCCCTTTTTGTAGTAAAGCGTCATCATGAGTAATAAATGGTAAGATTCCCCAGTTAATACAATTAGAACGATAACGTTTTGTTGCGTATTCATGCGCGAAGTTAGCACCTGCACCTAATACTCTTTGACAACTTGCAGCTTGTTCTCTTGCGGAGCCATCTCCTGGTTTATATGCATAGATGGAAGATACAATATTTGTATTTTCTGGATCAACTTTGATTCCCTTATCTTTTAATCTCGCATATACATCTTGTACTTCTTGATCTGTTACTTTTAATGATTGAACATGTTTTGCCTCAGAAACATAATCTGGATCTCTTCTAGATAATGTAAATTCAGCTAAACGCAATGGATTAGAACGATAAGAAGAAGTTTCACCAGATGGAATTAATTCATCTGTTGTTGTGACTGGATCATCAATATGAGATACAATCTTAATTAATACATCATTCGATAATGCTGGTTGTTCTGGCCAATCTTTGATATTTGGACCAAAATGCAAAGGAAATTCTGGTTCTTCTTTCTGATAGCCATTATAGACTCTTTTTTCATATAAAGAAGCATCAAATGGACATACGTATTCTTCTTCCTCTTTTGAACATACATCACTTGCGGCAGTTAAGATTCCTTTGTTAGCTGCAGTTGCGGCAATGCTTCTAGCGTCCATCAAACAAACAGATGCAATTTGTCCTTCATTTGGTTTGCTACCTTCACGATTTGGAAAGTTACGTGTTGTATGACGAATAGATAGTTCATCATTTGCGGGAGTATCTCCAGCACCAAAACAAGGTCCACAAAAAGCTTCTCTAAAGATTGCTCCAGTAGAAATCAATGAAGAAACTGTTCCATTTTCAACTAATGCTTTATACACTGGCATAGAATCCGGATAAACAGATAATCTAAATGTTTCGTTTCCACAATCACGATTATTTAGAATGGATGCAGCAGCCATGATGTTTGCGTATGTTCCACCAGAGCATCCCGCAATGATACCTTGATTTACAATCACATTCCCATCTTCATTGATCTTAGAAACGAGATTCATTTCACTCTTTCCAGCTAATTGCTCATTTGCGTTATCTTGTGCTTCTTGTAAGTATTTTTTTGGATCCTTTTGTAATTCATGGATTGAAATCGCTAAAGAAGGATGCATTGGTAAAGAAATCATACATTCGATTTCAGATAGATCTAAATCAATATAACGGTCATAATATGCACCATCTTCAACCTTCAATTCTTTGTAATCTTGTTTACGATGATGTACTTCATAATAGTTTCCTGTTTTCTCATCTGTTTCCCAAATACTACTTAAACACGTTGTTTCTGTTGTCATAACATCAATCGCATTACGATACTCTTGTGATAAATCATGAATCCCTTCACCAACAAATTCCATGATACGATTCTTAACAAATCCATTTTTATATGTCGCTGCACAAAGTGCTAAGGCAACATCATGTGGACCTACGCCTGGTTTTACTTTTCCATGAACATAAACTAGTACAACTTCAGGACGTGCAATATCATATGTTTTTTCTAAAAGTTGTTTGGCGAGTTCTCCTCCACCTTCTCCTATTCCCATTGTACCTAATGCACCATAGCGTGTATGTGAATCAGACCCTAAGATCATTCTTCCACAGCCGCTCATCATCTCTCGATTATAAGAGTGAATAACAGCCATATTTGGCGGTACATAGATTCCTCCATATTTATGTGCAGCACTTAAGGCAAATTGATGATCATCTTCATTGATTGTTCCACCAACTGCACATAATGTGTTATGACAATTTGTTAAGACATAAGGAACTGGAAATTTCTTTAATCCTGAAGCACGTGCAGTTTGAATGATACCTACATAAGTAATGTCATGTGAAGTCAAAGAATCAAATCGAATATGTAAAATATTAGGATCTGTATGATTATCATGTGCATCTAAAATCTGGTAAGCTAATGTTTTTTTCTTACCTTCTTCTACATTTCCTTCATTTGTTATTTTTCCATTTTGATAAAAAACACCATTCTCATATAATCTCATAATAAAATCCTCTGAATCAATGCATCTGTATATTCTTTACAACCAGTATTTCCACCAATATCTTGTGTTGTATGGACACCTTCTTTTACAACTTCATAGATTGCATTTTCTAACTTTGTAGCCTTTTCTTCCATACCATTTTCTTTCAACAACATCGCAAAAGACAAAAGAATTGAAGTTGGATTTGCCTTATTCATACCCGCAATATCTGGAGCAGAACCATGTACAGCTTCATAAATCGTTACGTCTTTTCCAATATTGGCACTAGGCGCAAATCCTAATCCACCTACTAGGCCAGCACACAAGTCAGAAATAATATCTCCATATAAATTTGGAGCTACAAGTACATCAAACTTCGTAGGATCCGTTACTAGTTTCATACATAAGGCATCAATAATGACTGAATCACTTTCAATTTCTGGATATTCTTTTGATACTTTTTGGAATACATCTAAGAATAATCCATCTGTTAGTTTCATGATATTCGCTTTATGAACACAAGTCACTTTTTTTCTATGATGTTTTTTTGCGTATTCAAATGAATAACGAATAATTCTTTCACTTGCTTGTTTCGAAATTAATTTAATTCCATGTGCAGTATTTTCATCATACATATATTCAATGCCTTTATATAGATCTTCTGTATTTTCTCTTACAATCACAAGATCAACATTCTCATATCTACATGGAACACCTTCTAAAGAATGTACAGGTCTTAAATTCGCATATGTTGAAAAATGTTGTCTCAATTGAACATTGATAGAACGGAATCCAGTACCAATTGGTGTAGCTGTAGGTCCTTTTAACGCAACCTTATATTCTTCAATTGCTTCTAATAAACCATCTTTAAATAACTTCCCACATGAATCATAATATTCAGCACCTGCAGAATAAGTCACCCATTCAATATTAGTTTGTAATGCATCTGATACTTTCTTAACACTTTCTGATATTTCTTTTCCAATACCATCACCTGGAATCAATACAACTTTCATAAAGCCACCTCACTTGCCTACTATTTTACACCAAACCATACAATCATTTTCATTATTTTCATATTTCATTATGAAAGATTTTACAATACAATTATTACATTGAGGTGAAAGTTATGATTTATCCTGATGTACAAAATCTATCAAATGAAGATTTAAAGATATTATGTGATGCTTATCGTAAGATCAATTATATAGATCCAGAAATGAGCGAAAAGCTTGGTGTGAAAAGAGGATTAAGGAATGCGGATGGTACAGGCGTACTTGCAGGACTTACAAATATCTGTGATGTTGTTGGATATCAAAAAGATGATCAAAACAATGTCATTCCAATTGATGGAAAACTCATTTATAGAGGAATCAACTTAGAAGACATTGTTACAGAAGCAATTCAAAAAGATCGTTTCTTATTCGAAGAAGTTTCTTGGTTATTGTTATTTGGATCTTTACCAAATGAAAACACTTTAAATCTTTATCACAATTTATTGGAAACACATAGAGAACTACCAGATGGATTTGCGGAAACACAAATCATGGCAGCCCCTTCTCCTAATCTCATGAATAAGATGGCACGTAGTGTTCTCGCAATGTA
>CAVKTV010000123.1:4477-5611 GCA_963659075.1 Lachnospiraceae bacterium
CGCTGAAGATACTTCCTTAGAAAATATCATCAAACAATCCATTAACTTGATTGCGGAAATGCCAAGTATGATGGTATATGCTTATCAAACAAAAAAACACGCATTCGATCACGAATCTTTATATTTCCACTATCCTAAGAAAGGTCTATCTACTGCAGAGAATATTCTCGCAATGTATCGTTTAGATCAAAACTATACACATGAAGAAGCGAAACTTTTAGATCTATGCATGGTCGTACATGCAGATCATGGCGGAGGTAACAATTCCGCCTTTACAACACGTGTTGTTTCTTCTACAGGAACAGATACATACTCTGCAATTGCTTCAGCGATTTTGTCTTTAAAAGGTCCAAAACATGGTGGCGCAAATCTTAAGGTCATGAAACAATTAGATGAAATATTAGAAAATGTAGACGATATCAATGATGACAATCAAATGAAAGAATTTTTAACAAAGATTCTAAACAAAGAAGCTGGTGATCATAGTGGACTCATCTATGGTATTGGACACGCTGTCTATACAAAAAGTGATCCAAGAGCACAAATATTAAAAAAACATTCAAAGAATCTTGCTTACCAAAAAGGATTAGAAAGACAATATGAATGTTTATGTCAAATTGAAAAACTAGCACCTATTGTATTTAAAGAAGTCAAAGGGAATACAAAAAATGTATGTGCAAATGTAGATTTATTCTCAGGACTTGTATATCGCATCCTAGGAATCTCTGAAGAATTATTTACTCCTATCTTTGCGATATCCAGAGTGCCTGGATGGTGTGCACATCGTATGGAAGAAGTTGAATTCGCAAATAGAATCATTCGTCCAGCATATAAATATGTTGGTGATGAATCAGAATACATCACTCTACAAAATAGAAAATAATCTTTAAAAAACAGGATGTTCAAATCCTGTTTTTCAATTACTCAATTGTTAAGAAAGAAGTAAATCCAGTAATTTCTAATACTTCTTTAATTTCATCACAAACATTTGTGAGTTTGAGATCACCTTGTACATTCATTTTCTTTTGGATAGAAAGAATCACTCTTAATCCTGCTGAAGAAACATACTTTAATTCTTTCATATCTAATACTAGATTCTTTACACCATCTAATTGTGTATTTACTACCTTTTCT
>CAVKTV010000124.1:0-5533 GCA_963659075.1 Lachnospiraceae bacterium
CATATATATCACGCAGAAGTGCAAGATAGAATGAGTCAATATCGTCCAAATCATCAAGGCGTTGAAATTGGAAAAGTTCTTGCTTATCAAAAAGGAAAAGTACAAGTCAAATTAACAAAAGAATTAAATCAACATGATGGTTTACGTATTATTAATACACCACATGATACAGGCTTAACTGCAGTAAAAATATATAAAAATGATAAATTAGTAAATCATGCGGATGCAGGAGATATTGTATGGATTTCTTGTCCTAGTGATCCAATTCCTAAGAAAGGGCAGTCATTACATAAAACGACTGATACGAAATTGATTTCTTGGATTGATGATCAAATTAAAAACTATAAAAAAACAATATCTGTTGATATTCAATATATTGCGAAAGTTGGAGAACCATTTGAAGTACAAATCAAAGATCATGATGGTCATACTACAATAAGCCATTCTGAACAATTACTTGAACTAGCAAAAAAAGCTCCTGTTGACTCTTATACAATTGAAAAGTCATTAAAGAGAACAGGTGATTATCCTTACGTTGTGGAACAAATTGAAGGTACACTAGATAATGTATTTATTCCGGTTTCTTTAATGAATGAAACACGTAGACAAGCATTTGAATCATTAGATCAAATACGTACAAAACTTCGTTCTAATCAAGGTAAAAAAGACTATCATTGTACGCTTCAAAAACAATCAAATGAATTACCAAAAATCATCTATGAAAGTGATATTATCTTCGAACAAAAAGATAATATCATGGGATTCCATCATTCAACAGAACCTTTTGTACTTCCTGTTATTGATGAAACAAATTCAACATCTCATAAATATAACAATACACTATTATCTAGTGTTTGCGATTTAAATAATGATCTAAATGATTGTATCGCAGGAATGACAATGAACATTGCGAATTCTTATAGCTTAGCATATGTTTTATCAAAAGGTGTTTCTGGTGTTGTTTTTTCTAGCGAAATGAACAATGAACAAATTGAAACAACATTACATGCTTTTCAACAAAGATATGGATTTATTCCAAAAACATATCGTTTGATTTATGGAAAACGTGTCGCAATGTATATCAAAGACAGATTCACAAAAGAAAATGTTCAAAAGATAACAGATTTGAATCACAATATTTATGAAATAAAACAAACAGATTCAATAACAGTAATTTTAGAACCAAACGTTTTTGTTTCTAAAAATCCATACTGTTATGGATCTTATCTGATTATAAATAATGAAAAAGAAAAAAATATTTTGGAGGAATGTTATGAAGAGCTTTTTGAAAGAATTTAAAGAATTTGCGTTAAAAGGAAATGTAATGGATATGGCAGTCGGTGTTATTATTGGTGCTGCGTTTCAATCCATCGTATCATCGTTAGTATCTGATATTATTTCACCTTTATTAGGGACGGTTGCGGGAATGAATTTTGATTCTCTTTCAGTGAATATTAATGGTGCAACGCTTGCATATGGTAAATTTATTACTGCTGTCATTAATTTTATTATCATGGCGTTTGTACTTTTTATGATTGTTCGATCATTGAATCAATTGAATCATATATTACATCCAGAAGAAGAAAAAGTAGATGAAGAAGTGAAGAAGAGCGATGAACTGATTGCATTAGAAAAAATCGTTTCTTTACTGGAAGAAAAAAAGTAATTTTTTCACAAGCGGAAAAGTCCGCTTTTTGTTTATTTCAAGCCTTTTTTTTGATATAATCTCATGTGGATTTAAAGGAGAGTTTCATGTTTTTAAAAAGAATAGAAATGCAAGGATTTAAAAGCTTTGCCGATAAAACAATCATCTCATTTGATAATCCAATTACAGGTGTTGTAGGTCCAAATGGTTGCGGTAAATCAAATATCACAGATGCCGTACGATGGGTACTAGGTGAACAAAGTGCGAAAAGCATGCGTGGTGAAAAAATGAATGATGTCATTTTTGCGGGAAGTGCTGATCGTAGAAAAGTAAACATGGCTGAAGTTACACTTGTTTTTGATAATAGCAATCACATTTTAAACAGTGAAAAAGAAGAAATTGAAGTTACACGTCGTTTATTTCGTGATTCAGGAGATGCTGAATATTTAATTGATCACAATAATGTTCGATTAAAAGATGTAGTTGATCTTTTTTTAGATACTGGTCTTGGAAAGGATTCTTTATCAATTATTTCTCAAGGTACAGTTGTTTCTTTTGCGGATGCAAAACCAATTGAACGTAGAGGAATCTTTGAAGAAGCTGCTGGTGTAGCTAAATATAAAAAGAGAAAATTAGAAAGCTTATCAAAATTAGAAAGAACAAAAGACAATCTAGAACGCAGTACAGATATTTTAAATGAGTTGGAGAAACAAGTTTCTCCTTTGAAACGTCAAGCGCATAAAGCTGAAATTTATCGTGAAAAAAAAGCTCGTCTAGAAGAAATCGAAATTACTGTTTTAGTAAATGAAATTGATGAGGCAAATAAAGAGATTGCAGAAATCAATAAAACATTATTTGATTTAGATTCAAAAGCTACAATGTTTTCTACAGACATTCAAATTTCTGAAGCGAAAATTTCTGAAGCTAAGAAACTGATTTCTAATTTAGATAGAGAAATTCAAACATTACAAGATGAGTTAATGAGTAATTTCAATGATGTATCTGCTTTGGAAAGTCGTAAAACAGAATTAGATGAAAGAAGAAAATACATCGTTGAAACAGGTGATAATGAAGCAAAAGCAAAAGAGATGAAACAACTCGTCGAAGCTGCTCGTCTTGAATTTGAAGATCGTAAAGGAAGATTAGATAAATTGAATGCTGAAATTCAATTATATTCTGAACAATTAAATCTAGCTGCTAGTAATATCATTGATAAATCTACCGCATTAGATCAAGCTGAAAACCGCTTAAGAACATTAGAAAACCGCAAGAATGTTTTAGATTCTTTGATTCGAAATCCATTCAATAACCAACAGGGTATTAAATCTATCATGGACAATCAAAATGCATTACAAGGTATTTTAGGTGTCATTGGTCAGGTATTAAAAGTTCAAGATGGATATGAAGAAGCAATTTCTACTTCATTAGGTGGCGCAATGAATAACATAGTCACAAAAGATGAACAATGTGCTAGAGATGCCATACGTTTCTTAACAAAAAACATGAGTGGTAGAGCTACATTCTTACCATTAAATGTATGCAAACCTAGATATGTACGTAAAGAAGATTTGATTGTATGTGAAAACACTGAAGGATACTTAGGAACAGCTTCTCAATTTGTAGAAAATGATCCTATGTTTGATCCTGTAGTAGAAAACTTATTAAATAACGTATTAATTGTTGATACGATGGAAAATGGCAACCACATATCCGCATTAACAAATCGTCAATATAAGATCGTTACATTAGATGGTGAAGTAATTCATCGTGGCGGGTCTATGACTGGTGGTAAAAATAAGCATAATACAAACATTGTTACAATGAAAAAAGAAGTAGAAGAACTTGATGTACGTTTAGATGCAGAAAGAGCTAGAGTGAAAATTGCTAGAAACGAATATGAATCCGCAAATGCACAAAGAGAATCTGCTTCTAGAAATCTTCAAGAAAAACGTTACGCTGCAGCAGCTTTAGAACCAGTTGTTGATTCAAAACAAGCAAAATATGAAAAACTACAAAACGATCTTTCTTTATTACAACCAGAAGGGATTGATGAAGAAACATCTACACAAGCGCATGCGGATGATCTAGTTGTTCGCTTGAATGAAGCATATTCAAGAAGAGATACGATTACAAATGAAATCAAAGTAAAACGTGAAAATCGTAATTCTTTGAATATAGATGTAGAACGTAAAGAAGCACAATTATCTCAAATGCGTAAAGATTTAAAATCCACTGAAACTAGTGTGAATGAAATCAAGATTGATCGCAGTAGACAAGAAACTAGAATGGAAACAAATTTACAACGTTTAGCTTCTGAATATCAATTAACATATGATTTTGCGAAAACAAAGGTTTCAAATGAAGTTGTTGAAAACGCAAAGGAAGAAGTTGCGAAACTAAGAAGTGAAATTGAACACTTAGGTAACATCAATATGAATGCTCCAGAAGAATATTCTGAAGTTAATGAAAGATATGAAAACTTAAAGAAAAATATTGAAGAATTGACTTTAAGTAGAGATAAGATCTTAGCTGCTATTGATGAGATGGATTCTATTATGAAGAAACAATTCAAAGAAATGTTTGATTCTATCAATGTTGCCTTTGATGATATCTTTAGATCATTGTATGGTGGCGGCAAAGCTAGATTGATCTTACAAGATCCTAGTGATTTGTTAAATACAGGTATTGATATTGATGCACAGCCTCCAGGAAAAGCAGTTCAAAATAACATGTTGTTCTCTGGTGGAGAAAAGAGTTTGATTGCTTTATGTGTTTTATTTGCGATATTGAAAGTAAAACCTGTACCACTTGTTATTTTGGATGAAGTTGAAGCAGCTTTAGATCCAGGTAACGTAGAAAGATTTGCTTCTTTCTTACATAACTATACGGATAGAACACAATTCCTAGTAGTCACACATCGTGTTGGAACAATGGAAAAAGCAGATGTTTTATATGGTGTAACAATGCAAAAACAAGGTGTTTCTCAAATGTTAAAAGTTGAATTGAAAGAAGCTGTTCATTTGGCAGATGCAGGAGAACAATCATGAGTTTTTTAAGTAAATTAAAAGAAACTTTTTCTAAAAAAGAAGATAAAGCACAGTACTTATCTGGCTTCCAAAAGACAAATGCAACTTTTGGAGATCAGTTAAGTAAAATGGAATATGAGTTCCATGGATGCGATGATGATTTTCTAGAACAATTAACTATCATTTTATTAGAAAGTGATGTTGGAATAGAAACAGCTGATTTGATTTGTGATAAGTTAAAAGAAAAATGTAATGATTTTCCTGCCTTAACTTTCCATTGGACAATGAATTTCTTAATGGAAATTATGAAAGAAATCTATGAAGAATATGAAGATGTACCAATTCAATGGAATGAAAATGGAACAACTGTATTTTTCCTAGAAGGTGTAAATGGTTCAGGTAAAACAACAACAGCTGCAAAACTTGCGAATATGTGGGTTAATCAAGGGAAGAAGGTTGCCTTTGTAGCAGCGGATACGTTTAGAGCTGGAGCAATTGATCAACTTGTGAAATGGGGTGAACGTTTAAATTGTCCTGTTATCAAAGGAAGAGAGAATGGTGATCCTTCTGCTGCAATCGTTGATGGATGCAGATTTTCTAAAGAAAAAGGTGCTGATATTTTGATATGTGATACTGCTGGTAGATTACAAAACAAAGTCAATTTAATGAAGGAACTTGAAAAAATGAATCGTGTTGCTTCACGTGAAATTGAAGGTGCTCCACATAATACTTGGCTTGTTTTAGACGCTACAACTGGCCAAAATGGATTAGCACAAGCTGAAATATTCGCACAAAGTACAAAATTATCTGGAATCATTCTGACTAAGATGGATGGTACAGCGAAAGGTGGTATTGTTTTAGC
>CAVKTV010000125.1:0-2440 GCA_963659075.1 Lachnospiraceae bacterium
CAATGTAACAAACACTGTTCCATTTCATCATCTTTTTTCAACATTTCTTTAAAAAGATTGATTTTAAAGTATCTAAAAGGTATTATGAATGCGATGAAAAATGTAAATAAATATTTTTATTATTACTTTAGATGATGAGGGTAATGGATAATTGCCCGTTTTATTGTGAATAGGCATTATCTAAATGTTGATCAAAGACAACCATATGGATAATGCCATATGGTTTTATTTTGAAGGAGAAAAAAAGATGGAAATCGTAATGCACGCAAAAAGTAAAACTTATTCAATCTACTTAGAAAGAGGTGTGTTGAATAAGGCATCTGAATATATAGGAAATCAAGGAAGAGTCTTTATTGTTTCTGATGATGGCGTTCCTCAAAAGTGGCAAAAGGTATTATGTGATCAATATCCTGATGCTTCTATGTATGTATTTCAAAATGGGGAAGCACATAAAAACTTTGATACGTTACAAGATATTTTAAAAGCGATGCAAAAAGCGCATGTGTCTAGAAAAGATACAGTGATTGCATTAGGTGGTGGTGTTGTTGGAGATATGGCAGGTTTTGCCTCCGCAATCTATATGCGTGGAATCCATTACGTAAATATTCCTACAACATCTTTATCACAAATTGATTCATCCATTGGTGGTAAAACCGCAATTGACTTTAATGGAGTTAAGAATTGTGTTGGTGCTTTTTGGCAACCAGAGATGGTATTAGTGGATCCTGAAGTATTAGAGACATTAACAGATAGACATTATCATAATGGACTTGCCGAAGCTGTGAAAGAAGGATTGATCAAAGATCCAAAATTATTTGAAATCTTTGAAAAGGATGATTATAAAGAACATATTGATGAAATCATTGATCGTTGTTTATATATTAAAAAGGATATTGTAGAACACGATGAAAATGAAACTGGTGAAAGAAAATTATTGAATTTTGGACATACATATGGACATGGTTTTGAATCTTATTTTGGAATGAATGGATATTATCATGGAGAATGTGTAGGACTTGGAATGTTACAGATTTTAAATAATAAAGATATTAAAGATAGATTAACAAAAGTATTAAAAAGATTACAATTACCTACATCTTGTGAATATGATTCAAATAAAGTATTTGAATTAATGAAGAATGATAAGAAAGCAGATCATGATCATATTTCAATCGTTCAGGTGGATGAAATTGGTAAAGGCTATATTGAAGATTGGAATATGAAAAAAGTAATGGAGAAATTAAAATGAAAAATACATTTGGAAATAATATAACGATTACTTTATTTGGAGAATCACATGGCCCAGCGATTGGCGTTGTGATGGATGGTGTACCAAGTGGTGTGAAAATTGATTATGAATTGATGAAAAGAATGATGAATCAAAGAAAAGCACAAGGTACGATTTCAACAGGCAGACAAGAAGATGATATTCCTGAAATCTTATCTGGTGTGAAAAATGGATATACAGAAGGTACATCAATTGCGTTAGTGATCCAAAATAAGAATGTGCATTCTTCCGACTATAATGCATTAGAAAATATAGCTAGACCTGCACACGCAGATTATGCGGGACATATGAAATATTGCGGTTATGAAGACGCTAGTGGTGGAGGACATTTCTCTGGTAGATTGACAGCACCTTTAGTAGCTGCAGGAGCTATATGTATGAGTATGTTAAAACAAAAAGGAATTTATATTGGTACACATATTCAAAAGATGATGCACATTGAAGATCGTAAATTTGATGAAGATCATTTATATGAAGATATTCAAACTTGTAATTCAAAACTATTTTCTGTTTTAGATGATTCTAAAGGAGAAGAAATGATTGAATTAATCAATCGGGCGAGAAAGAATCAAGATTCTGTTGGTGGAATCTTAGATACCGCAATCATAGGTATGAATGCTGGAATTGGAGAACCAGAGTTTGATTCTGTGGAATCTGTGCTATCTCACGCATTATTTTCAATCCCTGCTTGTAAAGGTGTAATGTTTGGAAGTGGGTTTGAATTCGCAACAATGTATGGTTCTCAAGCGAATGATTCATTCTATATGAAGGATGGAACAGTTGTGACTAAGACAAATCATAATGGTGGTATCAATGGTGGTATAACCAATGGAATGCCAATTCGTTTCCAAACTGTTTTTAAACCAACACCATCGATTTCTAAATTACAAAAGACTGTTAATTTCCAAACAAAAGAAGATGTCGAAATTAAGATTCAAGGAAGACATGATCCCGCAATCATTCATAGAGCTAGAGTGGTTGTAGATGCAATGAGTGCGATTGTGCTTGTTGATTTATTGATTACAAGATTTGGTGAATTATATTTCACGGAAGGAAAATAAAATGGATATTCATTTTCATAAATCAAACATAAATAATAACGCTAGTGTAACTTTACCATCCTCAAAATCACTTTCTCATAGAGCTTTGATC
>CAVKTV010000125.1:2450-5466 GCA_963659075.1 Lachnospiraceae bacterium
GCTTCTTTAGCGAAAGGCACTTCTTATATTCATGGAGTATCTTCTAGTAAAGATATTCAAGCTACGATGTCAGTATTAGAACATTTAGGGGTGAATTTTGAACAAAAAGAAGATATGATCATCGTTCATGGATGTAGTGGACAATTTAAGTATGATAAAGAAATTCTCGATTGTAATGAATCTGGTAGTACACTTCGTTTTATGATTCCATTAGCTGCTTTATGTGATGAGCTGGTTACTTTTACAGGACACGGTCGATTGATGGAAAGGCCACAATCAGTATATGAATCTTTATTTGAAGAAAAAAAGATTTTATTTGAAAAGAGCGATTCTCTTTTAAAAGTACATGGTCCTTTACAGGGGGGAGAATTTACGGTTCGTGGTGATGTTTCTTCGCAATTCATTACAGGTTTATTATTTGCGCTACCTTTATGTAAACAAGATAGTATCATTCATATTCTTCCACCATTTGAATCTGCTTCTTATATCACTTTGACGATCGATGCGTTAAATAAAGCTGGCATTGAAATCAAAAAAGAAGGTCTTGATATATTTGTACATGGGAACCAAACATATCAAGAATTTGATTGTATGGTAGAAGGTGATGATTCACAGATGGCATTCTTTTGTGAATTAGCTTTAACCCAAAAGAAAGATGTTCAAATCCTAAATTTGAATCATGATTCTCATCAAGGTGATCATGTCATTCTTGATTTTGTGAAACAAATGGGTGGAGAAGTAAAAGAAATAGAAAATGGTTATCAAATCATTTCTCATTCATTGCATTCTACAACACTTTCTTTAGCGGATTGTCCAGATCTTGGTCCGGCATTATTCGCATTAGCGAGTCAATGTGAAGGTACAACAGTTTTTGAACATTGTGAAAGATTAAGAATCAAAGAAAGTGATCGTATTGCCGCAATGGAAGATGAGCTCAAAAAACTTGGGTGTGATATGCATTCTGAAGGTGGTACCGTCACTGTGCATGGACCAACACCTTTAAAAAGTAATGTTATATTACAAGGACATAATGATCATAGAATCGTTATGGCACTAAGTGTACTTTCTTTATTGAGTGATGATGTGGTGATTCAAGGTTGTGAGGCAATCCAAAAAAGCTATCCTCAATTTTTTGAAGATTTAAGAAGTATGGGAGTGAACTATGATTGATCAGAATACGGTTTTTGCGGTAATTGGTTTAGGGGTTTTAGGCGGAAGTTACGTCGAAGGTCTCAGTAAAAAAGGATATTCCTGTATTGGAATTGATGTTGATGAAAACGCTCTTTCTTACGCAAAAGAAAAAGGTTGGATCATAAAAGGAAGTAAGGATCCCAAAGATGTAAAAGACGCAGATATTATCATTTCTTGTTTATATCCTAAGACATTTGTAAAGTGGATCAATGAAAATCAGAAATATATCAAAAAGAATGCGTTATTAACGGATGTAACTGGTGTAAAAAGAAATATCATTCGTAATATCAATGAAATACTAAGAGAAGATATTGAATTTATTGCGTGTCATCCAATGGCAGGTAAAGAGTATAAAGGTATTTTATATGCGGATGCCGAAAAGTTTGAAAGTGCCAACTTTATTATTGTTCCTACAAAAGATAATTCTAAACAAGCAATTTCTACAGCACATCAATTAGCTGAAATTTTAGGATTTTCAAGAATTGCGGAATTAAGTGCGGAAGAACATGATAAAATGATTGGTTTTTTATCACAACTTACACATGTCATTGCGGTATCTTTAATGAATGTAACGGATAATACGCATTTAGTAGAATATACAGGTGACTCTTTTAGAGATTTAACTAGAATTGCGGAAATCAATGAATCAATGTGGCCTGAATTATTTATTGAAAATAAAGATTATCTGTTAAATGAAATTTGTTCTTTTGAAAAAGAATTAGAAAATATGAAACACATGATTCAAGATGAAGATTATGATGGTTTGAAACAAAAAATGATTCAATCTACAGAAAGAAGAAAAAAGTTTAATCGTTAAAACTTCATGATATAATCTTAGAGTTATGAAAAAGAAAGAAATTAAAATATTAATGATTATTGTTGTTATAGCGATTGCTTGTATTATTGGATTAAATTTATTTTTGAAATCTAATGAAACGGCAGATTCAAATGTTGCACCAAGTGAAAAAGCAGAAGGAATTTGGGTTGCAATCATTCATAATCAACAGGTTGAAAAATGGTTTGATTCAGGTGTTGATGCAGAATATACAGTGACTGGTGATTATGGAGACATGACAATTGAAGTGAAAGATGGAAAATGGCATGTTGAAGAAGTAGAATGTCCAAACCATACATGTGAAGGAATGGGATGGGATGATGGAAATAGTATTATGCCGATTACTTGTATTCCAAATGGTATTATGATCGCATCTCAAGAGTTAGCGGAGAATTATTTGTTGAATGAATAGACAAGTAAAAAGATTTACATATTTAGCGCTATTATCTGCGATGGCTATTACTTTAAACTTAGTGGAAACAGCTATGATTCCACCGATGTTTGGAATTTTTAGAATTGGGCTTGCGAATATCATCTCATTAGTAACGATTCGTATACTTGGTGTAAAGGAAATGGTTATTGTAAATATGATGCGCGTCATTATTGGAAATCTAATGAGTGGTAGATTTATGGGCTCATCATTTTGGATTTCTTTAGGTGGTGTTGTATTAAGTAGTGTTATATTAATCATTATGGATAAATTGCATTCCTCTATGATGTTTTCTTCTGTGATGTCTGCGATTGCACATAGTGTTGGACAAGTATGTGTTGTTGCTTTCTTCTATATGACAACTTATATCGCAGTGATATTACCTTACTTTCTACTTTTATCTGTTCCAACTGGGCTATTAACTGGCTTTGTTGCGAAAGTAACTTCAGATCGTATCCAACCATTACGACAAAATAAATGAAAATGAGATTCAACTCGAATCTCATTTTGTTCGCATGCCATGGGCATGCTCTAACGGGTGAAAGTCCCGAACACACTCA
>CAVKTV010000126.1:0-2941 GCA_963659075.1 Lachnospiraceae bacterium
GAGACTATGTAAGAGATCTATATGCCGAAGAGTTCAAAGAAGCTGAAAAGAAATCTAAAGAAGAAGGAAAATTAGAACGAGAAATAGAAATTGCGAAACAGATGTTATTGGACCAAGAACCAATAGATAAGATTGTGAAATATACTGGTTTATCAAAAGAAACGATTACAGATTTGGAAAAATGTGAATAAAGAAAAAGAGGCTTCTTAGGAAGCCTTTCAATGAATTAGGAGTAGTTTATGGAAATGAATGAATTATTTTATCAGTATCCTTATCAGAAGGAATTTGATACGAAAGTATTAACTTGTGAGAAATGTAAACAAGGATATCTGATTACATTAGAAGATACTTTATTTTATCCTGAGGGTGGTGGACAACCATGTGATTTAGGAACAATCAATGGTATCGAAGTTGTTGATGTACAAAGAAAGAATGATGTTGTATTTCATACAATCAAAGCAGAAATTTTAGTTGGTACAAATGTACATGGAATCATAGATTGGAATCGTCGATTTGATCATATGCAGAATCATACAGGAGAGCACATTGTTTCTGGCATTATTCATAAACATTATGGATATGAAAATGTTGGTTTTCATATGGGAGAAACAATTCAAATAGATATCAGTGGCCCTTTATCTTGGAAACAATTAATGGATGTAGAACAAGAAGTGAATGAAGTGATTTATTCTAATATTCCTGTAGAAATCACATTTCCAACAAAAGCAGAATTAGAAATAATTCCTTATCGTAGTAAAAAAGAATTAGAAGGAAAAGTAAGAATCGTTACCATTGGTGATGTGGATATTTGTGCTTGTTGTGGAACACATGTAGCGAATACAGGTGAAATAGGTTTGGTTAAAATTCTTTCGTGTATGAAACATAAAGATGGTGTTCGTATAGAACTGTTATGTGGAAAGCGCGCATTACAATTTATTCAAAAAGAACACGAAGAAGTACAAAATATTTCAAATGCATTAAGTGCGAAGTTATTAGAAGTTGATCAAGCTGTCGAGCATTTGAAACAGATGAATGAACAATTGTATTTAGAAAAGAAGAAAATATTAGAATCTCTTTTAGAACAAAAGATACAACAATGTAATTCTAACTTAGATTTTGTTTGTGATTTTGTAGAATCATTCGATCGAACTTCTTTAGTGAATTATGCAGATCGTCTGATAAAGGAAAAGGATATCAAAACAGTAGCAATCTGTAATCAACAAGAAGATGGATATTCTTATGTTATTCTTTCACAAACATTAAATCTAAGAGACTATGTAAAGGACTTGAATGAAGTTTTATGTGGTAGAGGTGGTGGAAAACCCGAAATCATACAGGGAAATTTCAAAGAATCTAAGGGAAATATAGAAAATACCCTTTTGAAAACGTTTGCAGGAAGGTAAAATAGATGTAGTTAAACATTAGGAGGAAAAAATGTTACATAAGAAACTAAAACCATTTCCAAAGGATTTTCTTTGGGGAGCATCTACTTCAGCTTACCAAGTTGAAGGTGCAAATCTAGAAGATGGAAAAGGACCATCTTGCCAAGATGTAAAAGAAGTTCCAGAAGGAACATCAGATTTAACAGTTTGTGCTGACCAATATCATCACTATAAAGAAGATATTGCGTTGATGGCAGAAATGGGATTTAAAGTATATCGCTTTTCTATTTCTTGGTCACGTATTATTCCTGAAGGTACAGGAGCAGTTAATCCAAAGGGTATTGAATACTACAATAATGTAATTAATGAATGTTTGAAATATAACATTGTTCCATTGGTTACAATGTTCCATTTTGATATGCCTGCAGCATTAGATAAGAGAGGTTCTTGGTCAAATCCAGATTCTGTAGATTGGTTCTTGAACTTCGCAAAAGTAATGTATGAAAACTTTGGTGATCGTGTTAAGTATTGGCTAACGATCAATGAACAAAATGTATTAACATTGATGGGACCAGTCATTGGAACATTAACAATTCCAGAAGGATGCACAAATGTGTTAAAAGAAACATATCAACAAAATCACCATATGTTAGTAGCACAAGCTAAGGCAATGGCACTTTGCCATGAAATGTTACCTGGTGCTAAAATTGGACCTGCACCAAATATTTCACTTGTATATCCTGCTTCTTGTAAACCAGAAGATATTTTAGCTTCTCAAAACTTCAACGCAATTCGTAACTGGTTGTATTTAGATATGAGTGTTTATGGAATCTATAACAACTTAGTATGGAGCTATCTAGAAGAAAATGACGCTACACCTACATTCGCTCCAGGAGATGCAGAAGCTTTAAAGAATGGACATCCAGATTTTATTGGCTTCAACTATTACAGTACTGCTACAGTTGAATATTCAGATGGTACTGGTACTGCTTCTACAGGTGATCAACAATCTAAGAATGAAACACCTGGTGTATTTAAAAGTTTCTCTAATCCAAATCTTCCAAGAACAGAATTTAACTGGGAGATTGATCCAGTAGGATTTAGAAATACATTAAGAGAAGTATATTCTAGATATCATTTACCTATCATCATTACAGAAAATGGTTTAGGTGCTTATGATACATTGACAGAAGATGGTAAGGTACATGATCAATATCGTATCAATTATTTAAGAACACATATTCAACAAATGCAGTTGGCAATTACAGATGATGTTGAAATGATGGGATACTGTCCATGGTCTGCAATTGACTTGATTTCTACACATGAAGGAATGAAGAAGAGATATGGATTTATCTATGTTGATAGAGATGAATTTGATCTTGGTACATTAGATAGATATCGTAAAGATTCTTTCTATTGGTATAAGAAAGTCATTGCTTCTAATGGAGAAGATTTAGAAGACTTAAAGTAAAACAATAAACAAAGCATGTGTTACAAAAAGTAATATGTGCTTTTTTATTCATAACATGTACAATAGAAGTAACAAATGTTGAGGT
>CAVKTV010000126.1:2958-5350 GCA_963659075.1 Lachnospiraceae bacterium
ATATGAATAGTAAAGTTTTAAACTTTAAGTATGCATTAATCAATGCATTCTACTTTTTCCTAGTTTGTGGTACTGCTGGATTCGCAAATAATTATTTGCAGTATAAAGGACTAGACACTTCTTTGATTGGCGTTTTATTAACACTAGTATCTGTGATTGCTCTGATTGGTCAAACAACTATGGCACCAATTGTAGATAAGTCAAAGAAATGGAATGAAAAGAAATTCATTCTATTAACATTGATTGTTGCGACAATCTGTTATGTGTTAATGATTGTGATTCCAGGAGAATCAATCTTAATGATGGTCATGGCTGTATTAGGATTTGCGTTTGCGTCAATTGGTATTCCATACTTAAATTCTGTAGCTTTCATTTATGAAAAAGTTGGAATTAAGATCAACTATGGATTAGGAAGAGGGGTAGGTTCTGCTTCCTATGCAATTGCGGCACTTATCATTGGTCAATTAATCAAAGTGAAAGATGCATCTATTTTACCAATTTGGTTACTTGTGATGGCTGCACTTTGTGCTATCGTCGTAGCTTCTTTGAAAGTTCCTGAAGATCAAGAAGAAAAAGAAGAAGAAGAGAAAAAAGAAAACACAAATATGACGTATTCTGCTTTCTTTAAAAAATATTCAAATGTTTTAGTTGTTGTACTTGCGATGATATTGTTATTTTTCACACATATGTTGATTAATAACTATATGATCAATATTGTAGAGAATATTGGCGGTGATGCAGGAAGCCAAGGAACAGCGACTTTTATACAAGCGATGGTAGAACTGCCTCCAATGTTTGGATTTGCTTTCTTGTTAAAGAAGTTTAAAGCTGATTCTTTAATGATTTTTTCCGCAATTTCCTGGGCAATTAAAGATATCTTGATTTTAATTGCACCAAATATGACAATCTATTACTTCGCTATGATCTTTCAGATGTTCTCTTATGCAATTATTATTCCTGCTTCTGTATATTTCGCAGATGAATATATTGAAAGTGAAGATCGTAACCAAGGTCAAGCAATCATGGGTGCCGCAGGAACGATTGGAGGATTATTTGCATCCTTCATTGGTGGAATCTTATTAAGTGTATTATCTGTCAGAACAACATTGTATGTTGGTATGGCAGTGGCTGTACTTGGGTCAATTCTAATGGTTGTCGCAATCAGAAATCTTAAAAAATCAAAGTAGTAGAAATGTAAAAAGCTCCACAAGGAGCTTTTTACTATCTGAAACAGATTAAGGTTATTTCAATTCTGGAATATATTTATAAATTGCTTCTGCGATACCATCATGATCATTATCTAAAGTGACATCATAGGCAGCTTCTTTTGCTTCGTCGATTGCGTTACCCATCGCAATACCATACTTACAATATTTCAACATTGGAATATCATTCATTTGATCGCCAAATGCCATCATTTCATCTGGTTGAATACCTAACTTTGTAAATGCTTGTTCAATGGCAGTAGCTTTACTAACACCCTTTGGATTGAATTCATAATAGAATGGAGCTGTAAAACCATTTGTTGTGGATTCCTTGAATGGTGCACTCATCTCTTCAGCTACTTCTTTTAATGTTTCTGGTTGACCAGCTACTAAGATCTTAGGTTCTGGTTTATCTTTGAAGAAATCAGCGAGATCTTTCTTTTCGCAAAGAATAAATTCATTACTTCTAGATTCATATTGGATGACATTAAAGTCTCTTGTACTTCCATCATCTTCCTTTAGTTTCAACATGCCACTAAATACATCATTTGTATACATGTATTCTCCTTCCGCAACAAGTGGAATCACATCATATTTTTTGAGATGTTCTAGAATAGAAGAAACAAGTTCTGCAGGCATAGATTGATCTAAGATGACTTCATTTGTTTGCATATCTTTAATATAAGCACCATTACATGCAACTAAGATACCATTATGATGTTCAAAGTCTAACCATCTTCCAAATCTTTTTAAACCATTTTCAGTACGTGCAGATACAACTGCTAGACGAATGCCTGCTTCTTGTGCTTTTATTAATGCTTCTTTTGTCTTTGGTGTAATTTCTTTTTTGGAATTTGTAAGTGTTCCATCAATGTCTAATAAAATTGCTTTAATCATTTTTTTTACCTCGTTGTATATATTTTTATTTAGAAGAAATAAAAAGAAAATATATAAGAAAAAGATTGGACATTAGTATCAATGTGCCAATCTTCTATTTGTTTGAAAGTGAGATATTTGTCTCAATTTCTTCTAGATAGTTTAGTGTGAATTATCTAAACTAAAACTTTTTTTCTTACTTGGAGATAATTCATTCTATAACAATTCTTCCTGCACCATAGATGTTTTCATAATCTATCATGTAGTTTTCGTAATTAGATAATGGGGAATTCTTTGTGTTAATCGTATTA
>CAVKTV010000127.1:0-5323 GCA_963659075.1 Lachnospiraceae bacterium
GGTGTATCAAAAAGAGACTGATAATCCTCTAAAGAATAATCATGTTTTAATCCTCTTTCTTCTAACATTTCATTCTCAATTTTTACAGATATTCCAACATCATTAATAATCGTTCCATTGTAATCCCAAATCACTGTTTTCATATATTCACCAACAACAAATATTTTATTAAAAAATATTACATTACGCTAGACTAACCAAACTAACACATGATATTAAATAATCAGGCAGAACATTAGTTCAGATCATTCAAAGCCTACATTTGGAGGCAACTATGTATAATTTAGAAGAATTAAACGCAGGTAAAACCTGTACAATTTGTTGGTTACTAGGAGAAATCGGAAAACAGCTCAAAGAAAGAATGCACTTTGAATTAGATGATCAAATTGATGTTGTTTACAATGATGGAAATTCATTGATCATCAAACATTCCAACAAAAAATACGCAATTGATTCTATCAGTGCTCATGCAATCAAAGTATCATTTTAAAAAACAGGAAAGTTCAACCTTCCTGTTTTCATTTTAATTCCACTTTTGATAAATATTAACGACATAATATCCATTTCCTTTTGAGTAGGATGCGATACCAGCTACGTTATTAGGATTGCTGGAAGAATCAGCTAATAATGATCCAACTGAAGCAGAATAGCCAGTATCTTCTGCAATGTATTCACATATTTCACTTGCAGATAATCCATTATAGAATGAAGTATTTAAATCAGGAACAGTCACAGTAGGCTCTACTACGTTTTGATTGGAACTATTATTTTCACTTCCACTATCAACAGTTGTAGAATCTGAAGGATTTGAATATACAGAACTATTAGATGTATAACTTGCACTGGAAGTCGTTTGTTCCACTTCTGGTTTTATACCTTTAGAAACTGTTACAGTAATTGTATCTCCCTTTTTAACGATAGCTCCATTTTCAACAGATAATGAAATCACTTTTCCACTTTCAATCGTATCACTATAATCTTCAACAATATTTAATGTTAAAGAGTTTTGTTCAGCCCATGCTTGAATATTTTCTAAAGAATAGTTAGAAAGATCAGGAACAGTTACTTGTAATGATTCTAAAGAAGGTGTTACTTTAACTGTTACCTTATCACTTCTTTTGACTGTTGTTCCAGCACCTGGTTCCATTGAAATAAAAGTGCTTTCAGGTAACTCATTATTCATTTCATATTCATAAACAACATTTGTGAATTTATTGTTTGTAAACCAATCTTTGATTTCTTGTTCTGTTTTACCAGTAAAATCAGCTAACGCAAATTCTTTGTCTGGATCAGCACCTTGAGATAGAGTAATTGTTAACGTTGCATCTTGTTCTAAAACTTCACCTTCATTTAAGGATTGTTTCATAACAATATTTTCATCTGTTTCTTCTGAATAAATATATTCATATTGAACTTGATCATCACTTACTTTATTTTCACTTTTCCAAACTTCTACATATTTCTTAGATAATCCAATAAAGTTTTTTACTTTAACACTACTATTTGAGAAGGCAAGAATCGTAATTGTTGTTGCGACAGAAATCACACCAGCAACTACACCTACCAAAACAACCTTTACACTCTTTTTAAGTTTTTTATTATTCATATTCATCACCTTTTATTCAATCGTTAATAGATATCTAGATCTAGTATTTGTTTTCGTTAAACGATATGTATGACCATTCGCATATCCTGTGATTTCATCACTATCTTGAATAGAATACATTTCAAAGATATCTCTAGCTTGTGTTGTGGATACATCAATATATACACGATAAGTTCCACTTGATAGATTTGTCAGATCACAATCAGTGTTAAACCAAGTACGTGTATAAGAGTTATTACACTTCATGTAACGTGTCATATCTCTTTGAGAAGAAGAAATATTTGTATCAAATGTAGATAATGTTCCATCTTCTTTTTCTAATAGAATCTGGAATGTTGGATTAGTATCCACCGTGAAATCTGTTTGATAAATACCAGCATAAGCTTCCATTGTTAAGTGACCATTATCTAAAGATAAACATGTTGTACCAAACTTTGGAATTAGCGCAGATGGTTTATTAATAACACTCATATCAATAGATTGTTTTTCAACGGATAAAGAATATCTATAATTACTACTAGGATCTGCGAATAACTTAACATAAACACCATCACTTCTTGAATATGAATGATCATAATCTGTACCATTCATCAAGAAGGAATAATAACCAACTGTACTATTGTTTGTAACTCTGATTCCGATGTAATAGTTACTGATATCAAAATCATCTAGATCAAAGGATGTTGTGAACTTCACCGCATTTGTTGTATAGCCAGCTAACAATTGTTCAATTGAATTCTCTGTTGTACAAGGAATAACAATGGATTTCTTTGTATCTGTGTTTGTTAGAATCAAATCATGTTTCACTTCACCACTGATTGCGTTCATTTTTCTAAATAGAGCTAAACCAGAGATTGTTACAACATGACTTTCTTCATTGAATTGCACATCAGTTATTGATGCAATCATCTTTCTATTTTCTTCTAAAGCATCAATCGTTTCATATTGATTGTCAGGAACAACATCTGTATCTGTCTTTGAACTGTCATCTTTAGAAGTATCTTCTTTCTTAGATTCCTCTTTCTTCGTATAAGTTACCCAATTACCTGTAGAAGCGAACCATTGATCATTTCCAATCTTATACCATGTATAATTATCATCTTGTTTAACTTCATATACATAATAAGAGCCACCATCTTGTGCTACACCAACAGTTGAATAACCTGTGCCCGGACCTTTACGAATTCTTAAACCAGAAACATTAACCGTAGCTGTACCAACAACTGTATCAGTTGAAGTATCGTTTGAAATAGTTCCACCAATCAATGTGACGTATTTCTTTTCAATCCAACCAACACTTGCATTCCAATCATAATCTATTGTTTCTTCGGAAGAGAACTTATATTTTTGTCCATTCACGATGTAATTTGTTGTTTGGATCTTATACCAATCTCCACTTTCTTCTAAAATAGAAACTGTAAAATTCTTTTGGTAATTTTTCCCAAACTCTGTTGTATATAAATCACTACCATTAATACTATTTTTAATACCAACACCATACGTATTGATAACTCCAATTGCAGTTTCATTAAATTCTGTTAGATTACCATCATTTCCGTTGTAGATCTTATCAAATTGATAAGCAAGTGAAGATATCACATAACCATAATATGGATTTGAAGCATACTTCACACTAATTCCACTACCTTTATTTCCAAAATGTGACCCAAAGAATCGATAATCATCTGTATCACAATATTCTCTTAATAATGTTGAAGCTTGATAATAGACTGCTTCTTGTATAGAACTGAAGTATCTAGCTTCATTGGGATTATCATCATATGCACCAACACCAAATAAGTTATTTCGATTGAGTGCGTAATCACTTTTACCCCAACCAGATTCATTCACCGCTTCCGCAAACAGTAGTAATGCGTTGATACCATATTTGTTTTGTGCATCTACAAATGTTTGTCCTTGATTCCAAAGTTTAGATTCAGAACCTATCCCGCTAGCTTGTAGGAAACTGTTATACGCTGAGGCTGAGATATCAGATTTTTGTCTTAATGGCATAAATTGATAATAGTTGTAATATGTACCAACTTGATTTGTATAGTAACGATCACTATAGAAATCATAATCATTATAGGAATAATACACATCACCAACATTCATCCAACTCGCAGCTGGTCCTACAATTGCGTTAAACTTTTTATAAGGTTCGTTTCCATTTATTGCCCAACCACTATAAGCTACAAATCTTAATTCTTTGTAGTTTCCATTTTGTTCTACAACATAATATGCTTGTTTAGGCGTTACATAAAACGGTTGTTCATTTTCATCTGTTGTATCATTTCCACCTAAATAAATAGGTAAATTATTTGTGATGAACTTATATGGAACTAAATCAATATTCTTTAAATCAATGATTCCATCAAAATCAGTAATATTGATATGTACATCGCCACTACCATTTTCATAAGATTCTGTAGAAAAATACTTAACTTCAACATGCTTTGAAATATACGTACTCTTATTTCCACCATATTGATTAACAGTAGCTATAGCACTGCTACTTCTCATCGGATATGAATAAGCAACGCCACTATTCATCGCGATGATCTTTGTTGGTGAATAAGAACTAGCATGTCTTACCACTGCGTCATTTCCACTTCTTTGCATTGCTGATTTAGCATCAGAGAAAGAAGCATAGCAACCTTTTTTATCAAACCCGCCGTAATCATTGACTGTATCTACTTCATACCCATCACATTGCATTGGATAGTATCCACTATAGGAATCTTTCGCTTGCACGTGAATGGAATTATTCATAGATACACTGATACAAGACAACAACAATGTACCAATCATGACTAATTTATAAATCAATTTCATATTACACTCCTTTCAACGATACTTTTACAGAAACAGGTTCATCCTGTCCTTCAATATAAACTTTTAATGTTCCACTCATTCTAGAAATAGAATGATCTTGATCTAATGTGATAAAGAAGAGACATCCTTCTTCATTCACTGTTAATTGTTTACCAATCATATTTTCACGCTTCATAGAATGAACAGTAGCTTTTTCTGCTTCAAATGAAGTCGTATCTGTTTCGAATGTTGCACTTTGAATCGCAATTGAATCTTCATTTAATGATTCAACATTAAGCTTCAATGCGAATACTCTAGCAGAAGAAGGTAAAGATAAAGTAGAATCTCCATCGTACATATCATCCCCTGTAATTTCATAAATATTTGATACAGAAAATGAAACATTTGATCCATCAGAAACAACAGCGTTTTGATTGTTGAAAGTCAAATCACTGATACTACTTTCATGAGACATCAAATCAAATGTATAACTTTCATCTTTGTAATTTAAAGTTAATGTTTTCTTTCCAATATCTTTAACAGGAATAAAGATATTTCCTTGAAAAGAATCATTTGAAGTTAATGAAAACCAAACATTCTTCTTTCCTAGATAATAGGAATGTTCTTCTAATGCGTTAATATATTCCGATACATCAGATAAACAAATATCTTCATCCGTAACAAAATCTGACAATGTATAAGAACTAGCATTTTCATTGATTTGTAGCTTCGCTATGATAAAAGAGAAATCTAAATCATTACTCGAATAAACAGAATAATCTGAGAAAGAAACATTTAATACAGGTTGTTCTGTTTCAGTAATTTCTTCTACAACAGAATCAATGATTTTAACTTCATTTTTTTCAGTTTTATTCATTTTAAAATAAGCACCAAATCCAATCA
>CAVKTV010000128.1:0-5166 GCA_963659075.1 Lachnospiraceae bacterium
CAACGTGAAGTGATCATTAAACTCGCAAAGAAACCTTGTATTATTATTGGTAGAGCTTCTGAAGCAATTCTAAAAGAAGCAAATATCAAGGCAATGAATGTATATTTATATAGTGACATGAATCATAAAATTGAACACGCAAAAGAATTAAATGAATATGGTAAGATGTCTGTAGAAAAATTCATTCAGAAGAAAGATAAAAAAAGAGCTAATTTCTACAAACAATATACAGGAAAAGATTTTACTGATATTCATAATTATGATCTATGTTTGAATACTGCAATTGGTTATGAACAATGTGCAGAAACAATCAAAGCTTTTGTAGAAGCAATGATGAAATAGTTGATAAACAGCATTTATACGTGCTGTTTTTTTTGATTGTTGATTAAAATGTAAATTTCATGAAATATGAATGTAAATATGCAAAAAAATAATATACATCAAAAATAAAAAAAGATATAATTTTTTGTGTGTTTTAAAGGAAGGAAAACATTATGAAAACAAATAAACTTTTAAAAACTATTCTAATCGCAACTATGTTAACTGGAGTAACTGCATGTAGTTCAAATTCTAGTGCAAGTACAGCAACAAGTGAAACAAGTGCAGCAACTTCGTTAACTGTTCAATTTGTTCCTACAAACAATGATGGTTCAATGGATGCAAAAGTAAAACCATTTGAAGAATATCTATCTAAAGCTTTAGATTGTGATGTAACTGTTACAATGGCAACTGATTATTCTACAATCGTTGAAGCTATGGCATCTGGTAAAGTGGATATTGGTATTATGCCACCAGCAGCATATGTTCAAGCAAGAGAACAAGGTGCAGCAAAAGCTATTTTATCTTCTTCTTTAACAGATTACGATGAAAATGAACAACCAATTGCTGATTCTAGTGCATCTACATTTAAAGGAGAAGTACTTGTAAAAGCTGATAGTAATTTAAAATCATTATCTGATTTAAAGGGTAAAACTATCGCTACTTTAAGTGCTAACTCTGCTTCTGGTTATATTTATCCTGTAGCAGAAATGAAAGATCTTGGAATTGATCCAACAACTGATTGTACAATCGTTACAGTAAATGATATTCCTTCTGAAATCACTGCAGTATTAAATGGACAAGCGGATGCTGCATTTGTATTTGAAGGTGCTAGATATGTCTTCTCAAGCAAATTTGAAAACAATGATTTATATGAAGATTTAAAAGTATTATATTTAACAGAAGGTGATATTCCTAATGATGCAATTGCTGTATTACCAACAATGAGTTCTGATTTACAAGCTAAGGTAAAAGAAGTTTTCTTGAATATGCCAAATGATGAAGAAGGTAAAGAAGCTATGTCTTTATGGGGACATACAGCATACACAGAAGCTGATGAATCAGCATACGATACAATTGAATCTTATATTGCCAAAGCAGCGGAGTAAACAAGAATGATTGAAATCAAAAATGCATCAAAAATCTATAAAAATGGAACAAAAGCCATGGATCATATTGATTTAACAATCAACGATGGTGATTATCTATGTATTATTGGATTATCTGGTGCAGGTAAAAGTACGTTACTTCGTTCAATCAATCGATTAAATGAAATCACTGAAGGTGAAATTATCATTGATGGTAAATCCATTACAAAAGCAAATAAAAAGGAATTAAAAAACTTAAGAACTAAAATTGGATTAATTTCACAACAATTCAATTTAGTAAAAAGAAGTACTGTACAAAAAAATATTCTTTCTGGTAAATTAGGTTCCTATAGTACTTTTAAAAGTATTTTTGGATTGTTTACTAAAGACGAATATGAATTAGTCAACGAAGTACTAAAAAAAGTAGATTTACAAGATAAATTACATAGTCGTTGTGACGAATTATCTGGTGGTCAACAGCAACGTGTTTGTATCGCAAGAACATTATTTCAAGAAGCAAATATTATTCTTGCGGATGAACCGGTCGCTTCATTAGATCCTGTAACTTCCAATAAAGTATTAAGTGATCTTCAAATGATCAATCAGACGCTTGGAAGAACTGTTATTGTAAATATCCATTCTGTTGAATTAGCAAAACATTATGCAACACGAATTATTGGTTTACAAGATGGAAAACTTGTATTTGATGGGACGCCTGATGAATTGACAGATCAGAAGTTGAAAGAAATCTACAAAGGCAATTATAACCCAAGCGAGGAGATTGCTGCATGAAACTCAAAGATACTGTCCACTTTGATTGGTATAAACATTTATTTGTAATCATATTAGTTGTTTTATGCTTTGTAACTGCTTCTAATACCGTTGGTGCTAATTTTAGTGAAGTATTTCAAAATTCAAATCAAGTACTCGTATTTCTAGATAAATTAGTTCATCCTGATTTTTCTTATTTACCTAGTTTGATTGATCCATTGATTCGAACTTTGAAGATGTCTATTTTAGGGACTATATTAGGCGTTTTATTAGCTATACCATTTTCATTTTTAGCAACTACAATAGCTACTAAAAATGTTATTCTTACAAGTATTGTTCGTTTTTTCTTAAATGTTATTAGAACAATACCAAATATGTTATTAGCTGCAATATTAGTGTCTATGATTGGAATTGGTGAAGCTACTGGTGTTTTAACAATAATCATATTCACTTTTGGATTAACAGCACAGTTGTTTTATGAATCTATTGAAACAATTGATTTATCTGCTTTAGAAGCATGTGAATCTGTAGGAGCGAATAAGTTAAAAACAGCAATTTGGGCTATTTGGCCACAGATGATACCAAGTATCATCAGCTATAGCTTTTATGCATTAGAAATCAATATTCGTTCTTCTACTGTATTAGGATATGTTGGAGCAGGTGGTATTGGAGTAATTTTAAATACATCACTAGGATTGTTTAAATACGACCGTGTATCCTTAGTAATATTAATGATATTTATTGTAGTCATGATTGTAGATTGGCTTTCAGAATATATTAGGAGGAAGGTTGCATGACAGTGATAAAAAAACACTCTGGTTTATGTACATTTCTCTTACTTCTAATAATTATTGTTTTTTGTGCATATGATTTAGATTATAGTGCATTTAATACTTTCTCATGGGCGAATTTCACATCTACAGTAAAACAATTATTTCATCCCGATTTTAGCTATTTTTATGATGGAAGTGGAGAAGATGTATTTTCATTAATTTTACTGACTATTGCGATAGCATTTGCTGGAACTACAATTGGAACTATCTTAGCGATTCCATTTACTTTACTTGCTAGTTCTAATTTATGGTCTAATACAATTATTCCTAGAATTGGCAAAGTGACATTAGATGTTTTAAGAGCGTTTCCAGAATTAATTTATGCAATTATTTTTGTTAAAGTAGTTGGTCCTGGACCTTTTGCTGGTATGCTTGCTATTGGTGTTCATCAAGTTGGAATGCTTGGTAAATTGTTTGCAGAAGAAATGGAAAAGATGAATGAAACTCCAGTTGAAGCATGTAAATCTGTTGGTGCAAATAGTGTACAAACAATGTTCTATGCAAGAATACCTGAACTTTTACCGATTTATTCTTCTTTGATATTAAATCATTTTGAAATCGGTGTAAGAAGTGCATCTACATTAGGATTAGTAGGAGCAGGTGGTATTGGCGCAACTTTGATTTTTGCAATCCAAGCAAGAAATTGGGACAAAGTAAGCATTATATTATTATCTGTAATAGTAACTGTTTATGTTTTAGATATTATTACAGGTGTGATTAGAAAGAAATTGAGATGAGAGTATTACATATTTCTGATATCCATTATCGTTCTAAATACAATCTTGCTAATCCATATGAGAAAATGTTGTCTCTTATGGATCCAACTCTAAATAAGATAACAAATATCGTTAATCAACATCAAAATATTGATTTGATTGTGATTACAGGAGATATTTGTGATGCTGGTAGTGTTGAAGACTACGAACATGTAAAAGAAACACTAGATCAATATCATATTCCTTATGTGTTGAGTTTAGGAAATCATGATGATAAATTAGCATTTTTTAAAGCATTTCATCTAAATGAAAATAGTGATTCATATCTAAATGTTTATACTACAAATGATATTTCCTTCATTTCATTTGATAATAGTGCTTATAATGTATCTAATGGTTACTTAGATGAAACAAGATTAAAATGGTTAGATTCAATGTTGAAAGAACATTCTAATAGTATTGTTTTAATGCATCACCAGTTTGAAGATATACCTGGAATACCTGGATTAAATAATGGTTCAAAATTAAAAGATATTTTGACTCAAAATCATCCATTAGCGATATTAAATGGACATACACATTGGTTAAAAGAGCAGTATCTCGATTCAATTCCTTATTACACAGCACCTTCTTTAAGTTTTCATGCTGTAAATACAGAAGAGGGTTGTGTAGATTTCTCTCAATGTTGTGGATATATCCTTTACGATATTACTCAAAAGTCTATCAACATTTTAGAAAAAATTGAAAAAGAAGAAATATTTCTTCAAACATTATATTTTTAAAACATGTAGAAAATCCTACATGTTTTTATATGATTACATCTATATTATGTTCAGGTTTAAAATCAATTACTTTATATTTCATAATATAATCTGCAAGGATTTCAACCATATTCGTTGCTATTTCTTTTACAGTTTTAGCTTCTTTAATCATATCAAAGTTCCCACCACCAGAAGCTCTATAATTATTCATTACAATAGTAAATTGATCATCTTCATGAATTTGCTTTCCATTTTTAGTTAATGTAATGATTCTAGAACCAATAGGATTTGAAACTTTGATCGTATATTCTATTCCGTCCAACATATCATAGTTATAAACTTGATTTTTAGGATATAAATATGAAGAATCAATTATAATAAGATTCTCTTCAGAAATAGAAAAAAACTCAGCATTTTTTTCTAAATATTCTTTTAATAGTTTTCCTGTAAATTGTTTTACGACTAATGTATTTGGATAAACATATGTGCTTACTAAATTTCGCATTGTAATTACAGAATTTAGACCTGTCGCATGAATAAATAATGAACTAGCAGAAATATCAGCCCCTGAATATTCTATTGCAGCCTTATTAATAAAAGTTAACAATTGAGCTTTATGAATACGCGCATCAACTTCATCTTGAATCGATAAATCAATGTTTGAATAACCTAATGGAGT
>CAVKTV010000129.1:0-5020 GCA_963659075.1 Lachnospiraceae bacterium
TACAAATACCAGTTAAGAAAGGAATTTTATGACAAAAGATTTAACACAAGGAAATCTCATTAAAAATATATTTGTTTTTTCATTACCATTCTTATTTTCTTATTTTTTACAAACATTATATGGAATGGCTGATTTATTCATTGTTGGACAATACAATGGAGCCGCTTCTATTTCTGGTGTTTCTATTGGTTCACAAATCATGCATATGTTAACAGTCATGTTAGTTGGAATTTGTATGGGAACAATCGTTATGATAGGTAGAAATGTAGGTTCTCATAATGAAAGAGGCATCTCTAAAACAATTGGGAATAGTATTACTTTATTTGCGATTCTTTCTATTATTTTAGTATTTCTTTTATTGTTACTTTTAAATCCAATTGTTTATTTTATGCAGACACCATTAGAAGCAATGGTTGAAACAAAGAAATACTTAATGATTTGTTTTATTGGAATCCCATTTATTGTTGCGTATAACGTAATCTCTTCTATCTTTCGAGGACTTGGAGATTCAAAAACACCAATGTACTTTATTATCATCGCATGTATCGCAAATATTGCCTTAGATTATTTATTTATTGGTTATTTTGATTTAAAAGCTAGTGGAGCTGCTTATGGCACGATTATTGCCCAAGCAATTTCTGTTGTATGTTCTTTGATCTCCATTCGTAAAAGAAAACTGATTCAAATCCAAAAAGAAGATTTCAAACTAGAAAAAGAATATTTTCAACCAATATTAAAAACAGGTATTCCTGTTTCTTTACAAGATGGTCTTATTCAAATATCTTTTTTGATCATAACAATGATTGCCAATCGTAGAGGAGTTGAAGTATCTGCGGCAGTTGGCATCGTAGAAAAGATCATTTCCTTTTTATTCTTAGTTCCTTCTTCTATGTTATCGACTGTTTCTACGATTGCTTCTCAAGCCATTGGTGCAAACAAAAAAGAATTAGCTCGTAAAGTCACTTTCATTTGTATTGGAATTGCGGTTGCTTTTGGAATAATAGTTAGTATTTCATTTCAATTCATCGCAGAAAACGTAATTAGCCTTTTCACAAACGAGCCAAATGTCATTACATTAGGTGTTTCTTATATCCATTCTTATGTATTTGATTGTGCGATTGCGGGTATTCACTTCTGTTTTTCAGGTTTCTATGTTGCCTCTGGCTATTCAAGAATCTCATTCATTCAAAACATTCTTTCTATCATTCTAGTCAGAGTACCCGGTGCCTATCTTGCCTCCATCTATTTCCCAGACAGTTTATTTCCAATGGGACTAGCTGCACCTTTAGGTGGTGTCCTACAAGTACTGATTTGCGTAATTTCCTTCATATATTTAAGAAAAAAAGTTAAAATATAAACATGACTAATAAAAAAAATTTAGAAATCGAACGTAAATGGATGGTAAAAGGATGGCCAACCATTGAACTTACATTATTATTTACTGAAAAAATGCGACAAGGTTACATTTCAACACATCCTACTGTTCGTATCAGAGAAGAAAATACAATATTCTCAAATACAGAAGATAAACCATTAAAAGATAACTTTGTGCTTTGTTTTAAATCTAGTGGAACACTCACAAGAAAAGAAATTGAAATGGAAATTGAACAAGATAAATTCAAAGACTTAGAAGATCTCATTCATTTACCATTAATCAATAAAGTTAGAAATACATATTTATTAAAAGATGGAAATCATTTAGAAGTCAATCACGTTGATGAAGGCTTGCCATCAGAATTCTGGTACGCTGAAATTGAATTTTCAAGTGAAGACAATGCATTATCATTCAATCCTAAAAATGTACAGTTAGAAGACTACTTAGTAGATGATGTCACAAATCAACCTAGTCAATCTATGGCAGCATATTGGGAACAAACAAGAAAATCTTAACAAAATAAAAGTGGTAATTCTCATCAACTACCACTTTTCGTTTATTTTAGAATTCTTTTTTCCATAATCCATGAAGATTACAGTATTCATATGCTGATACCACTTTTTCATCTTCACTTAAATAGAAAGTTGATTTTGGTTGATCTGTTGGTTTTAGATCATGTTTGATAAAACCTTTATTTGTTTCTACAACGATCCATTGAATATAATGGGCTTCACTCATTGGATGTTCAACAGAACCAACCGTAACACGAACTACATTTCCTTCAACTTCTACAACAGGAACATGTTTTTCTGTTGCGCCATCTGTTGTATTAGGAACCAATTCTTTCATTGTTTCACCACAACATTTTGGAGTACATCCACTTTTTTCATTCATGAATGTAATAAAATTTCCACAACCTTCACAACGATAAAATTTCATAAAGTTACCTATTAATAGTTTTCGTCATGTACTTCAAAGTAGCTTTGTGGATGCTTACATACTGGGCATACATCTGGAGCTTTTGTACCGATTACGATATGGCCACAGTTTCTGCATTCCCAAACTGTAACGCCACTCTTTTCAAACACTTTCTTTTCTTCTACATTTTGAAGAAGTTTTCTATATCTTTCTTCATGATGCTTTTCAATAGCACCTACGCCTCTGAATTGTTCAGCTAGATCATGGAAACCTTCTTCATCAGCTTCCTGTGCCATTCTTTCATACATATCAGTCCACTCAAAGTTTTCACCTTCAGCTGCAGCCTTTAAGTTTTCTTCTGTAGTACCTACACCACCTAAAGCCTTGAACCATAGTTTTGCATGTTCTTTTTCATTTTCAGCTGTCTTTAAGAACAAAGCGGCAATTTGTTCATATCCAGCCTTTTTAGCAACACTTGCGAAATAAGTATATTTATTTCTTGCTTGTGATTCTCCAGCGAAAGCTTCCCAGAGATTCTTTTCTGTTTTTGTACCTGCGTACTTATTTGTCATAGTTTTGTCCTCCTCTTGACTACCATTAATACTATATTAGCATTTTCATTCTAATAATAGTAGATTTTTCTATATTTTTTTGTATAATTTTGTCATGAAAGATAAAAACACAAACTCAACTACAAACGTACATTACAAAGATGATACTTTTAAACTATTCATCCAAGAAGAAGAAATGTACCCTGATTCAAATTATCATTCTGTACAACATATTCATCCAGAACTAGAAATTATGTTGATTACAGAAGGATATCTTTACTATCACATTAATGGCAAAGATATCAAAGTAACTAAGAATCAAGTTATCTATGTAAATTCAAATCAAATGCACGCATCCTATCTAAAAGAATCTACATATTGTAAATTTATCGTACTTTTAATTCATCCAACTTTATTTTCTTCTAACGCATTTATTTATACAAAATACGCTAGACCAATCATTGAAAATCAAAATCTAGATTATTTCTTATTTTCAGCTTCAAATGATTTATATAATTTATTTCACACAATGTTAGAAGATCAACGTTTAAAATCAAAAGGTTATCAATTATCTTTGATTGGAGATGCCTATCACATTTTACAACAAATCTATATTCATTCAGATATTGATACCTTCGATTCATCCAATCAAAAATCAGAAGATATTACATCATTAAATCAAATGACAACTTTTATCTATCATTCTTACGCAGATAAAATATCTCTCAATGATATTGCCCAAATAGGAAATGTATCCATATCTAAATGTTCTAGAATATTCAAACATTATATGCATCATTCCCCTATTGATTTCTTAAATCTGCATCGTTTAGAAGTAGCCTCAAATCTATTAAGAAATACAAATAAAAGTATCTTAGATATTTCATTATCCTGTGGATTTGATCAACAATCTTACTTTAATCGTATGTTTAAGAAAGAATACGGATGTACACCTCTCAAATATAGAAAAAGTCCTGTTGATCAATTTGTACATTAACAAATTTTCCGTTATAATAGTTGCACGCCGACTTAGCTTAGTTGGTAGAGCAATGCACTCGTAACGCATAGGTCGTAGGTTCAAGTCCTATAGTCGGCACTATAACCACCCCAAGAAAATCGCTTGAAATAGCGGTTTTTTTATATTACATTCTCATTTGCGAACAATTTGCGAACTTTTTTTGAAATCACATAAAAAAGAATGATATTTCTATCACTCTACAATCTCTTTTCAAATCCTCCATGAATCAATGATCCTTGTGATAACGTAACAAATGCATTAGGATCAGCGTCATGAATAATACTATTTAATTGTTGTACTTCATATTTGTTGATGGCAACATATAAGATTTCTGTATCTTTTTCTGTATATGCACCTTTTCCATTCCAATACGTAACACCTCTACCCATCGTATTCATGATGATATTTTTCATATCTTTGTTTTTTGTGAATATCAGTGCTGTAACGTTAATATTCTGTGCATGGAAACGATCCGCAATTGTATATAACAACCCAACAAAGATAATTGAATATAATATCGTTGTTAAATCTGTCCACAATAAACAAACACTAAATAATACGATATTGAAGTAAATAGATAACATTCCTGTTTTAAAATCTGGATGTTTTTTCACAATACAAACTGTAGCGATATCCATTCCCCCACAACATCCACTACCACTTAAAGCTAAACCTACACCAATTCCACATATGAGTGCCGCAAAGATAACATTTAATAACATGTCTTCTACAACTGGTTGATTTAATGTAGGTAAAAGAGATAAAAGTAATGTTTGAATGATTAAAGATAATATCGTTTTGATACAGAATTCTTGATGCATGATCTTTAACGCAACAATAAATAAAGGAATATTCAAAAGTAAATTAATGATTCCTAAAGTATTCATATTACTAGGAATTGAAACAATCATTCTTAAAAAGTAATTTATAATTTGTGCTAAACCAATCAATCCACCAAAGTTAATTCCTGTTGGTGTTACAAATGCCCAGATACCTACTGTTAATAACACTGAACCCAAAACAACATTTCCATATTTTTTCATAACATGTTCTATTATAATCTTATTTTCAAAAGAAAAACTATCTGATTTTCTCAGATAGTTACAGTCTGTTGACAAAGTAGCATAAGCTAAAAAAAGAAAATAATGTATAATAAAT
>CAVKTV010000130.1:0-5000 GCA_963659075.1 Lachnospiraceae bacterium
TAGCTAGATTGACCAAATCCCCTATTTTCTACAATTGCGCTATTCATCGTACTATTAGGAATAATAACTTGTGCATTTTCAAATGTTTGAATAACTGTATGACGGAATGTAATTCCAACGACTTTTCCTAAAATATCTTTGTCACTCATATAAACAATATCCCCAACATTGAATGGTCGATATAATGCTAGAAAAAATCCCGCAACAAAATTTCCAAAAGACTCTTGTGCAGCTAAACCTATAATCACTGAAATAATAGATGTCGCACCCAATAAGGCAGTTCCAAGTCCTGATAATGGTTTGATTCCACTTAATATCGCAAATAATGCGATACCATAAATAATTGCGTGAATCACTTTACCAGCAAATCGTAACGTAACTTTCTTATCTTCATCTTTTTTTTCAAAGTCTCTAACTACTTTGATACAACATTTTCCAATCCCATATGCCATCAAATAAATCAAAGCACTTCGAATCACAAAATAGATCAAACCTCCCTCAAAGAAGTTTGTTCCTATATCCCATACTGTTTCATTCATCTTCTTACTCCTTTAAATAATCACTGTATTTTTTATATTCCGGCATATATTGTTTAATAACATCATAAAATGCTTTGGAATGATTTGGCACTAAAATATGTGCATATTCATGTAACAAAACATAATCTAAACATTCAACAGGATAATGGATCAATCGCATTGATATTGAAATGTGATTTTTACTAGGTGAACAAGAGCCCCATCGACTCGTCATATATTTCATACTAATTCTTGGAAGTGGTTTATGATTTTGTCTACAGATCTTTTCATCTAGATAATTTCTTTTTTCTGTAATCAATCTTAGAAGTTCTTTCGATGCAACGTTATAAAACGCTTGATTGATACCTTCTTCAGAAATTTCTTTTACACAAAGTATAAATTCATTATCATTTGTAATTTCCATAAAATAGTAAGAACTTTCAACAATCTTAACAGGATATTCTTTTCCAAACCATGTGACGGTTTTACCATTTGTTCCAGTTTGAACTTTATCATTTCTTTGTTTTTGTAGTTGTTCTGTTTTGCATATCCACTTTTCTTTTTCAAATAAAAAATCTCGTATTTGTTTTTCTGTAACATGATATGGACAACTTACTTTTAAATTTCCATTTTCATCCATTCTCATGACTAGATTTTTCATTCTTTTCCTCGTAACAAAAACTTCTCTGTCTTTTCCTGCAATATTATATTTTATTCCTTGCATACATCGACCCAACTCACAAAATCAGAAGCATCTTCTAATTGTTCAAGTGTCATTTTAACCGCGCTTTGATCATTCCCACAAGCTGGATATACAGTATCAAATTTCTTTAAGCTTTCATCTAAATACACTTTAATTCCACTATTGATACCAAATGGACAAACACCACCTGGAGCGTGACCAACTAATCTATCAACATCATCATAAGGAATCATCTTCGCTTTGATATGAAATGTTTGTTTATATTTATGATTGTCAATTTTAGCTGTACCTTCTGTAACAATCAAGATAACTTCATCATGAATTAATAAAGATAATGTTTTCGCAATACTTTCTGGTTGGACCCCTAAAGCATTTGCGGCTTCTTCAACAGTGCCACTTTTCACTTCAGGTAAAATAATTTGATTTGCGTAACCTTTCTTCTGCAAATGTTCCTTCGCACTTTCAAATGACATTCTTACACCTCCAATTTTAATCAAAATTATAGTTTTTTTATTTTCCTATTGCAATTAGCACACAATTTATGTAATAATATTTGGGCACTGTGGCGGCTATGGTGAAGTTGGTTAACACACTGGATTGTGGCTCCAGCACTCATGGGTTCGAGTCCCATTAGTCGCCCCATTTGTATAAAAAAGCCTTTAAATAAGGCTTTTTTTAATTCTTCAGTATCTTTGGGGAGCAATTGGGGAGCAATTTCTAATATCAAATATTCAAGCAAAAAAATAGAAACCTCATATTGAGGCTTCTATTGTTTTAGATCTGAATCATGTTTTTCTTTAAAATAATCAAAAATATAAATATGCATTTTGGCGGTGACAAAGCACCTGATTTCATCAGTAAAATATTCACTCTAGTATCAGTAAGAAATTGTGTTATACATTGTAATAGTCTTGAAATCTTAATTAGGTTTTATAATCCGACTACTAAGCAATTAAGAGATAGTGCGAATAGGCAAAGGTTTACTTCGATGATTAACTATTTGAGTAAAGAAAAAGATTACACCAAGCAAGTGTAACCTTTCTTCCGACCCATCTGGTCAATTTACGTATTATTTTAAAACATGATTTTACTATATTTGACAAGGATGAACCAACCATATTTTGTTAACTTGTTGTCAATTGGTAGAATTGAACTTCACAGGAAGTTCTTTTCTTTTCTCAAAAAACTATTTACATTCAAATTCATTTCATTATAATTATCCATGTTAATTATCTTTGATAATTAATTCAAGGTGAAAATATGACTGAAAAACAAGCAAAAAAAGTAATAGATGCTTTAGAAAAGGCTGAAAAGTTGGCAAATAGTCGACCACAACTCCCAAAAGAATTATTACCTTCTTATTTAAAATTAATTGATTATATTTATCAATTATCCAAAGAAGGCGATGTTCGTGTTAGTGATTTATCAAAAGCTTTACATCAAACGCTCCCTAGTATCACACGTTCCTTAACGCATATGGATGAACTAGGATATATCACAAAAACAATAAGTTCATCTGATAAAAGAGTTGTTTATGTTTCTTTGACAGAGTTAGGACTTAAGTTATATCAACAATATGTAGAAAAATATTATAAAAAATTATCTAAAAGACTAAGTAAATATAATATTGATCAAATTAATTTGATGATTTCTACAATTGATGAAATATATGATGATTTAATGAATGACCCAATTCATATGGAGGAAAAGAAATGAATAATGATTTTACAACTGGTTCTATTTTTAAAAAGATGATTTTATTTATGATTCCTATTTTAGGATCACTCATCTTACAAGCAATGTATGGTGCTGTAGACCTAATGGTTGTCGGCCAATTTGGAACTACTTCTGGTTTATCTGGTATTTCTACTGGTTCTAATATCATGAACTTTGCGACTTTCGTAGTTTCGGGTTTAGCGATGGCTGTTACAGTTTTAATTTCAAGATACATTGGAATGGACAGAAAAGATAAATTAGGAAACTTAATTGGTGCTACGATTGCGTTATTTTCTACAATTGCGATCATCTGTACAATTGCGTTAATGATCTTCGCTAAACCACTAGCAATTCTTATGCAAGCACCTGAAGAAGCATTAGATTTAACTGTTCAATATGTTCGTATTTGTGGTGGTGGATTTTTATTGATTACAGCGTATAATACGATTTCTGCAGTATTCAGAGGTCTTGGTGATTCAAAATCCCCTCTACTATTTGTATTGATTGCGTGTGTTGTGAATATTGTTGGTGACTTGGTTTTAGTAGCAGGATTTCATATGAATGTTGCTGGTGCTGCTATTGCGACAGTTGCGGCACAAGGTGTTAGTGTTATCTTGTCATTTTGGATCATGTCCAAACAAAATCTACCTTTTCATTTAAAGAAATCTGATATTCATTTTAATGATGAAGTCAAAAACATCGTGAAAATTGGTGCACCTATTGCGCTACAAGAATTATTAACCCAAATGAGTTTCTTAGCTTTATGTGCTTTTGTAAATCGATTAGGTTTAGCTGCATCTAGTGGGTATGGTGTCGCAAGTAAATTACAAAGCTTTGTTATGTTGATTCCAAGTGCTCTGATGCAATCCATGGCTTCCTTTGTATCACAAAATGTTGGTGCAAATAAAGAAAAACGTGCATTTAAGAGTATGTTGACTGGTATGGGAATTGGTGGATTCATTGGAATCTTTGTATTCTTTGGTGTCATATTCTTTGGAGATAAGATATCCATGTGCTTTACAAGCGATCCTGAAGTTATTCAAAAATCATTTGAATATCTAAAAGGATTTGCATCTGAAGCTGTAGTTACCGCAATTTTATTCTCCTTTATGGGATACTACAATGGACACTCCAAAACTTTCTGGGTCATGGCTCAAGGTCTAGCGCAAACGTTTATTGTTCGTTTACCTATGGCATATATCATGTCTATTCAACCAAATGCATCTTTAACTTATATTGGTCTAGCTGCACCATGCGCTACTGTATTTGGTATTATCATTAATAGTATCTATTATTTCTTCTTTAAAAAGACACTTCCAAACACGGAAGAATAATGGTTTATTATTGAGAATTCAGAAATTGAATTACTTCTGAATTCTCTTTTTTTATGCCTTCTGTGTCTTGATATGTTTCATCTGATATGATGAGTGAAAAAGTTCCTATTTCTTTGATTTTTTCAAGCATGAGAATGTCACTTTTATCTACAGCCACTAACAAATAATAAGGTACGCCAATACTATCTTGTTGATTTACATCCATTCCATTAATATCTTCAATTTGTATGATTCTACAATGTTCTATCACAACATCTTTAATTCCTTGTTCTTGTATTGAGGCAACAAGATCTACCCTTTGTGAAGCAACTACAGTAGCTAAGCTCGCACTATCCATTTGTAGTGTAAAAATTGCTTGGCTTTCTTTCAATAACGCAGATGGGATATCTGGTAATTCACTTGGATCATATAACATAGACTCATAGAATAATGAACCAGCAGGTATTTTACCTTGGATATCGGTATATTTACCAACAATTTCTTGTTTTGTATGTACTACATGATCTGTTAAATTACTTTTCGGTATCGTTATCATCTGAATATCTTCTTCAGTAATACAAGTTCTTGGTGCGATATCATATTTTGCGATATATGTTGTTATTAGATCTAATTTATCATTTACTTTTAAATTGATACTTAAAACAACAATACAAACACTTAAAACAAAACATAATAAACATAGTATTAATTTCAAAATAATCTTCTTTGTCATTTTATCACCTATAATAC
>CAVKTV010000131.1:0-4523 GCA_963659075.1 Lachnospiraceae bacterium
CTGTTCTAGCTTGTACCATTTCTTTGTTATCACCATGATCTACAGATTGTTTAATCAATAGATTTAAATAACCTTGTTTTGCGTAATCAAATGAATGATTGTTTTCACAAATAGCACTTTTATTTACTTTGTTTAATGTTTTATTACAAATAGGACATATCAATTTCATGGAAGTATTGTATCATCATTTCTTGAAAATTACACTTGACTGACTATCAGTCAGTGCTATACTGCAAGTGATAGGAGGTATTTATGGCAGAAACAAAAGATAGTGAAGAAAGAAGAAATGAATTTGTGGATGCTGCAGAAAAACTATTCAAAGAGAATGGAATTGTAGATACAACAATCAATTCTATTGTGAAAGAAATGAATGTCGCAAAAGGATTGTTCTATTATTACTTTAAATCAAAAGATGATGTAATTGACGCAATCAGTGATAAATATAATGAAGTGTTTAATGAAATGATGTATGCATCTATGGATAAACCAACATATGAAGAAAGATTGGAACAATATATAGAGAACTGTATTGCCTCATTCAGAACTCTAACAAGTGAAGTACATGGAAAAGTAGATTTAATACAACTATCATCTAGATCCATTGATGAAGCAAAACAATCCGCAATCTATGGATTATGTCAAATGTTTGATGAAGGGATGAATAATGGCGCATTACAATTTGTTCATCCAAAGTATTACGCAGATATCTTAGTGAGTGGAATATTAACACTTGTTGAAGAAAAAGAAGCGACAGATGAAGAAATAAAAGATATTATTATGGATCTTATTAAAAGATCTGGAAAGGAATAAGTAATATGTCAGAAAATAAAAATAATGAACAAGATTTAAATGAAAAAATCAATTCTTTTAAAGAAGAAGCAATGAAGGCAATGAAAGAAACAACAGAAACTGTTTGGAAAAGAATCAAAATAGAAAAGAGAAAAGCAGAGATTCGTAGTGAAATTGGTCATCTTTCTAGAGAACTATCAAAGTCGTATGAAAAGTTAGGTAGACAATATTTTCTTCTAAAAGAAAATCACACAGAAATTGGTGGAGAAAATGAAACATTTGATTTAATTCGTTCAAAAGAAAAATTAATTGAATTGTTGAATGAAAAGTTAGATCAATTAGATGATGAATGAAGTCTATAGTGATATGGACTTCATTTTTTAACTGCCACTACTTTGGTAATGTTGTTCAGCTTTTTTGTATATTAACAGCGCTAAGATAAAGAAAATTATACTAAACAATATTAAAGAGATTAGTTTATTAGATACTAGTGGTAAATAGATGGCAGTTCCAAATGGAACAACAACGTATAAGATACATTGAAGGAATATTGGATAGATTGTAAGAGGGTATTTAGCGAATGCTTGGAATTCATTTACAAAATATAAGATACCTCTAGCTTTCTTTAAAAAGAAAGTAAAGGAAGTAGATATGATCTGTATCGATAACACAATCAATAAAGAGAATGGAATCAATAACAATATGCCTAGAGAAATAGTAGAACACAATGATGAAATAAAGAATGATATGACTCCAATGATCAATGAACCTAGACCAGTAAAATCACATTTTTTAATACATGCATAAAATAAAGAGTTGATAGGTTTGATCATATAAGAATCATAATCTCCATTATTCACTTCGTTTCCTGCGATATTCCACAGATTATCAAAGAAGATATGGTTTAAGCTTAGAATAATTTGAGAATACGATTGTAAAGCAAGGATTTCGTAAATATTCCATCCATCAATTACATGAATGGATGAAAATATAAATAAGATTACACAAAGTGACATGACATTAGAAAATAAGAATGTAATAGATCCAATGATGAAATCATGAGAATAAGATCTTATACTATTAAAATTCATACGAATGATCGTAAGAAATAATTTCAAATATCTTTTTAAGTTATCCACCATTAATCGTTACACCTCTTCTTTCTTTTTTATAAACAATATCAACGATTGAACTTAAAATAACAATCCAACAAATTCCTATGCCAAATGAAGATAAGCACTCTAAAATAGTACTCTTATTCATGATGATTTTCGTGCATGCGTAATTCAAAAAGTAGAAAGGAGAATATTGATAGAATAACTGAAACTTACTAGAAAAGAAGAAAATAGGAATCAATTCTCCAGATAATAAACTAATAATCAATGATTTCGCAGTATTTATGCCCCAATTATTCATGAGATGAATCGTAAATAAGCCGAAAAGAATATCAATTAGAAATGTCAAAATGAAAGATATTAGTAAAGATATGATCCAACATATACAACTCACTAAATCAAAACCTGTAAAACAAATATAAACAAGATATACAGGTAATAACATTGTCAGAAATGAGAATATACATTCTGAGAAAGCTTGATAGCTGTATATTTTGAAGATGGATACAGGTCTTGTTAGGATGATTGAAAAATCGCCAGAGAAGATATCTCTACTTAACAAATAATCACTATTTTGATTAATACAAATAGATGTAATAAAAACAAAAATCGTATAAGGTAACATTTCTTGTTTGGTCATTGTTTGATTACTTGTTTCATTTAATAAACATAACCATAAGAAATAATCAAATATAGCACTCATAAAATAACCAATCCAAGTAAATACCTGATTAATCGTAAATTGTTTTTTGTTTAGAAAAGACATCCTAATATAAGTGAGAAGAAGATTAGATTTTTTCATAATACTTCTCCAATATTTGTTCTAGAGTATTTTCTTTCTTGGTGAAATGAAGAATTGATTGATTCTTTATCATTTCAAATATCTTTTCATAGTTGTTTTGTAATTGTTCTTGAGTGAGAGAATAAACATTATCTTTCTTATTGATATATGGGATATTGAAAGATGAAATACTAGGATTTAATGCAAGTTCATAAATTAATTCATCTGAATTTGATAATGTAATAAAATCAGATAATAGACCATCATATTGGATATAACCTTTGTCTAATAGAAGCATATGATTACACATTTTGATATCTTCTAAATCATGTGAAGTAATCAAAAAACAAGCTTGGTTATCTTTTTGATATTGTTGGATAAATGAACGAATTCTTTTTCTTGTTAAAAAATCTAATCCAATCGTAGGTTCATCATAAATGATAAAAGAAGGTTTCATAATCAAAGATAATGCGATATTACATAGCGTTCTTTGACCAAGAGAAAGGGTGCGTACCGATTTATGAAGTAAATCATTCAAGTCTAATTGTTGTGTTAGATAAAATAATTGTGATGTGTATTCTTTTTTGTTGATGTTATACATAGCTTGATAGATTTCAAATGAATTAATCACTGGAAGATCCCACCATAATAAAGAACGTTGACCAAATAAAACACTGACATGATTAAAAACATCCTTTTTGATATTCTTTGTTGAATGATCTAAAAGAAAGATATTACCTGAATCTGGAAGTACAATTCCTGTTAATAATTTGATGATGGTTGATTTACCAGCACCATTTAAGCCAATTAAACCATAAATGTTGTTGTTTTCTAGAGTGAAAGAAACATTGTTTAAAATAATTTTTTTAATTTCTTTTGTTTGATAGGATTTAGAAACATTATCAAATTTAGCTATCATATTCACATGGTACCTTTCCTTTTAAATCGTTACTCCAAGCATATGCATATGATCTATTCCAAAAACCGCAAATCTGATTATGGCATATTTTAGAACAAATGGTGTCAGCATAGGTAATATTTCTTAATTCATTCACTTTTGAGTTAGCAATCCATATCGTATTAAAATCATCATGAATAGTCCCCATCTTGAATTCTATGTTATTAGATCCTCCTTTGTGTATAAATTATCTGAAATAGATTGTATTAATACAATAGAAGACGTTCACTTACGACTTTGTGTAGAAAACTTGTTAAACTTTAAAATGAGGTGTTAGAATTCATAGTATGTTAGATGAAGAAAGAAAAAGAGTTTTAGCCGGAGCTTATTTTAAATTACAAAGAAATCAGAAGAATTTATCTTTAAGTAAATGTGCAAAGGATCTTAATATTCAAAAGAGCTTTTTAAGTGAACTTGAAAATGGTAAAAGACATTTTCCAGAAGGAATGATTCAAGTGCTAAATGACTATTATCAGACTTCTTTTGCGGAAAATGATGAACCTTTTTTGTATTCTATAGAAGTTTTGGAAAATGCATTTAAATATTTATTTTTTGATGATGAAGTAAATGAAATAAAAGTTTTAAATGAGGCAATTAATAAGAAAGTATCATATTTTCAAAACTATGCTTATTTTGTTTTTCAAATAATAATGATGTTTTATTATATGAGGGTAGAAAATGATGACTTTTTGTTTTCTTATTACAGAACTACTATTGAAGAAAATATTAGTGTGTATACTCAGAATGAAATATCAATATATTATTGTTTGGTTGGCATATATTGTAAGGGAAATTCAAAAAATCTAAAAAAGGCAGTTGATTATTTCGAACTTTCTAACCAGAATTCAAGTCCAACTTCTTATACTTTTGCGATGAATTC
>CAVKTV010000131.1:4533-4974 GCA_963659075.1 Lachnospiraceae bacterium
TAGAAAGTTGTTATAAAACGCGTGATATTTTAAAGAATTTTAATAATTATTGGAAAATGTTGATGATTGATCTTTATGAATGTCATGTACTTACATTATTGAAAGAATATGATAATTCGATTGCGTTAGCTGAAAGATTACTTTCTAATATTAATCAATCATTAGGCAATGAACGAAGTATTTTATATCAATGCATTGGTATGAACTATTTATTTATGAATGAATATGAAAAATGTATCCAAGCAATTAACTGTGCAGGAGAATATAAAGAGGATTTGACAATAATAATTGCGTATGCATTATATAGATTAAACGATATAAAAGGGTGCAAGGAAGTAATATTAAAAGAACAAAAAAGATCAAAAGAAGATAATGATTTTTTGAATTTGATTACATTGATTGTGGATGACAGAACAAATATAAAAAAAGAAATATCTAAAT
>CAVKTV010000132.1:0-4963 GCA_963659075.1 Lachnospiraceae bacterium
GGGATAGTCTTTAGTTGACCTTTGACTTCATACCAATTTCCTTTTGTCATTTCTTCAATCTTTACACCTGTTACAGTAATACCACATTCAGAAGTATCTGCAGCACAACATACCATAGCTTGTCTAGCTAAGATGAATGTTTGTTTGTAACCGGGAATACCTTGTGCGTAGTAGCCTCTTAAGATAACTTCTTTTCCATCGTACTTTTCAGGATCTTCTACAGCGTCCATATACCAAAGACCATAATCATCATCTTTGATATCAATGATAGGTGCGTTGATATCAAATGGTAATCCACCATCTTTTAATTTGACAGCTTCACCATAGTTTCCTTCATAGAATATTTGCGCTCTACGATTGATTGCCTTGATATTTCCTCTTAACATGCTTCCAGAAGTATCTTCTGTACAACGATTACAAATAACAGTATCAGAATAACGTAATTGTTCATACATCATTTGTCTTAAAGGACCCATGAATGTTGAGAATGTAGAAGCATCTACAGTTGTTAAGATTTGTACCAAAGGCCAAAAATCAGGCATATCTGAGATAATAGAATCCGGTATCGCTAATGTTCCATTCCATTCAATAAATACTTGTGATGGATGATAGATCGTATCTAATTCATGCATCTTTTCTGGTGTGAATGTAGAAATATCATCAATATATTCAATACACGTATGATGTTCTTGTAAGAAGGCATCACTATATTCTTCTTCACCTTGTTCAAAACATACAAGCAATGTTCTAGATACATCTTCCATGAAGCTAGGATCATTTAATGTATCTTTGATCAAAGTTGTTTTCCCTGAATCTAAAAAACCTGTAAATAAGTAAACTGGAGTTGCCATATTACTTCACCTTGAATAATGTCTTGATTGTTTCAACATCTACATGTTCACCAATCACTGTAATCAAACCAGTATATGCAGCTTTACCACTACGGATATCAACATCACCAGGAACATAGTCAAAGAATAACCAAGATCCATCATGTGTAGGAACGATTCCTTTTGCACGTACAATATTTTCACCTAATTGACTTAACGCACTACGAATTTCTTCTTCTGTGTATTTGTTAACTGTTTCAATACCAATAGAATCAAATACATCATCTGCATCTAAACCATGATGGTGGTGATGATGGTGATGGTGATGGTGATGTTCTTCTTCACCTCCACCAATATGTACTTTATTTCCTTCACTGAGACCTTCATTTGCGTGTTCAATTTCTTCAGAATGGTCATGGTGATGACAACAACATTCATGATCTTCATCATGATGGTGTTCGTGATCATGATGGCAACATTCATGTTCTTCATCATGGTCGTGATGGTGACAACACTCATGTTCCTCATCGTGATGGTGCTCATGACAACAACATTCTTCTTCATCGTCATGATGGTGATGATGTTCGTGTTCATCTTCATCAAAGTCTAATTCTTCAAGTCCTTCTGGGAAACCATTAGAAGAACCTGTCATTGCTTCATAAATACTTAAACCATTTAAATCATCCCATGGAGTTGTAATGATTCTAACTTCAGGATTTAATTCATGAATGATAGAAACATCTTCATTTAACTTATCATCTTCAACCATTTGTGTACGACTTAGAATAACACAACTAGCTGTATGAATCTGATCATCAAAGAATTCTTTGAAGTTCTTGTGGTAGATCTTACATCTCTTTGCGTCAACAACAGTACTATAACTATTGAGTTCTAATCCTTCTACGGACTTAACGATAGAAAGAATATCAGATAATTTACCAACACCACTTGGTTCAATGATAATGTGATCTGGGTGATAAGTTTGTTCTACCTTTTCTAAGGCATCATGGAAGTCACCTTGTAATGTACAACATACACATCCACCATTGATTTCATTGATTGTAATGCCAGCTTCTTTTAAGAAACCACCATCAATACCAATTTCACCAAATTCATTTTCAACAAGAACAACTTTCTTTCCAGCGAAAACATCTTTAATTAACTTTTGAATCAGAGTTGTTTTACCAGCTCCTAAAAATCCACTAATTACATCAACTTTACTCATTTTTATTACCTCACTTTCGTGTGCATTTACTATTATAACAAAATCGTCAATAATAACTTGTTTTTTGCATCTTTCAATTTCAATATGTAGAGATATTTGGTAAAATAAACGGGATTTTAAAGGAGGTACTATGAAAAGAAATAAGTTGATTCAAACAAGTTTATCATTGTTTCTAGTTGGAAGTTTATTAGGATGCGAAAGTAAACAAGTTTCTTCCGTTGAAGAACAAACTTCACAAGTAGAAGAGGAAGCACTTACCGCTACAATCAAAGTATGGGCCTCAAAAGAAGATTTAAAAGAAGATGGATGGTTAGAAAAGGAATTTGAAGCATTCGAAAAAGCACATCCAAAATGGGAAATTACATTTGAAACAGAAGAAGTATCTGAAAATGAAGTTGTGAATAAAATCAATGAAGACACGGAAAATGTTGCGGATATTTATTTTTATACAAATGATCAAATACCAACTTTAGTAAATTCACAAATGATTGCGGAAATTGGTGGAGAAACATTACAAACAATGAATAAAAATAATATTCAAACGATTGTAGATTCTATTACTTATAATGGTGCAGTCTATGGAATTCCAAGTAGTGAAGATACTTGGTATATGTATTATGACAAGCGTGTTTTATCGAATGATGATGTTAGTAATCTAGAAACGATCTTGAAAAAGGGAAAGGTTGGCTTTCCTGTGACAAGTTCGAAATATTTATCGGCATTCTATAGTGCGAATGGTTGCAATTGGACAAATGGTAATATGGATTTCAATTCTGATAAAGCAATTGCGGTAACAAATTATTTAGTTGATTTAGTGAAAAATAAAAATTTTGTGAATTATTATGCGGAAGATGCTTATGCAAGTATGCTTGCGGAAGGAAAGATCAATGCGTTATTCTCAGATTCAAAAGATTATGACACGATCGTTTCTGCTTTAGGAGAAGAGAACGTTGGTGTCATTGCAGCCCCAACATATACACTAAATGGACAATCTTTACAATTAAAAACACCAACAACGATCAAAGTGATTGGAATCAATCCAAATTCTGACTGCATTAAAGCTGCAGTCGCTTTGGCGAATTATTTGGGTAGTGAAACTGCACAGTTAGATCATTTTGAATTAGATCATGTTTTACCGGTAGATAGTAGTCCTACATTAGAGGAAGATTCTTTATTCTTTGAGCAATTAGAAAATATCAATCACGCAAGAATGATTGTACAGCCAACAGAGGCAAATATGGATTCTGTATGGACAGCATTTGAACAAATGGGAAAAGATTTGATGAGTGGTTCTGTAACAAAGACGGATACGAATACAAGTACAGATACAGCACAGTGAGGAATTTATGAAAGCAGCATTTTTTGATATTGATGGAACATTAAAACCATTTGATGAGAAAGAATTAAGAGAAACAACGATTGATTTATTGCATCGATTACAAGATAAAGGCATCAAAGTATATTTATGTAGTGGTAGACCGCCAGTACAATTACCTTTATTAGGAGAAAGATTAAATGCATTTCCATGGGATGGCTTTATTTTATTGAATGGACAATATGTTATGGATGAAAATAGATGTTGTTATTATAAAAATCCAATTTCAAAAGAAGCTTTAAAACAATTGATTCCTTGGTTAAAAGAAAATGCCAATTATCCATGTCCTTTCTTTGAAGAAGATTATTCTTATGACATTTCTTTTAATGAAGAACATTACAATTATTTAAAAAGTATTGGACAAGAATCTAGAATGCCAAAAATAGATGATCCTGAAAGAGCTTATTCACATGATACTTATCAAATCTGTCCATATATCAAGCCAGAAGAAGATGCAGAATGGGTGAAACACGCACCAGGTATGAAATCCGCAAGATGGACGAATACATTTGCGGATATGATTCCTGAAAATGGTGGAAAACCAGAAGGAATGAAAGTTGTATTAAATAAAATTGGTGTGGATGTAAAAGATTGTATTGCCTTTGGTGATGGTGGAAATGACATTACGATGTTAGAGTGTGCTGGAATTGGTGTCGCAATGGGAAATGCAAGTGATGAAGTAAAAAAACATGCAGACTATATTACAGATGATTGTGATAAGGATGGTATTTTGAAAGCATTTCAACATTTTGGAATCCTGTAATATTCAGATTTTGTTCACTTAAAAAAATACAATTTATAGTATCCTAAATACGTATTGGGAGAATGACATGTTTGATTTTTTAAAAAAGTTAAAAAAAGAGAAAAAAGAAGAACCAAAAAAAGTAATTGAAACAAAACAAGACATTAAGAATGGTATCGCTAGAGGTATGTATTGCCAAGCTTGTGGATACATGGAAGTAAATGAAGATAGTAATGCGTTACCAATTGAAGGTTTTGCGATATGTCCAAATTGTGGCGATGTTTTAAAAATTGGATGGTTTTTAAAAACAGGTGATGGTTATCGTTTGGCTGAAAATGCTGCCCCTGTAGCCTTAGCGAAAAAGAAAAATTCTGGTGGTCATTATCGTGTTAGAAAACCTGGCCCAAATAGAAGTAGAAAGAAAGGAAATCGTAATTATTAAGATTTCTTTTTTTACATTTTCAATTAAATGTAGATTGGAAATGTAAGCTAGATGGAGTAATTTATTAACCATGAACAAAATAAGAAATAAAATACAAAAGTTTTTCTACAACAAATATGGTGCAGATCAGTTTGGTATGATGTTAGTTATCATTGCGCTAGTATTTAGTTTATTATCTACGATGACAAGAATTGGATTGTTCTCATTGGTTTCAATTGTGTTAATGATATATGAGATGTATCGTATGTTTTCAACAAACTATGTAAAAAGAAGAATTGAAAATGATTGTTATCAACAATTTATCATTGTCTTAAAAAGAAGTTGGAAAGTGATTATGATGAATGTTAAG
>CAVKTV010000133.1:0-4963 GCA_963659075.1 Lachnospiraceae bacterium
GTATATATCTCAAAGGAAGAATATTTTACTACATTAAAAGAAGAAGCTAAGAAATATAACGTAGCCATCGAAATAACTACATATCCAGAAATCATAACAGATGAAGTTCTTTCTGAAGGTGTTCAACATGTTCATGATATCGCAAGCAGTTTTGAGGTTAGTTCCATCAAATTTTCAAATAGTTCTAACAAGGATTTCTCACTTGCCAGCAATATGCCAGTTACTGCAAATCGCTATGGATACTTCGATGTAACTGCCGGAGGATTCTTAAGCTGTACAATAAAAGTTACATTAAACGTTACAACAAACATTGATAATCATACTGTTCTACGTGTGAATTCTAAACGTGCAAATCAAGATGGCGTTGCTTATGGATTTAACTCTTGGGAAACATATAGTATTTCTACAAAACTAAATTACCCTAAAACTGGATTTGTTGGTGCAACAGTTACAGGTCATTGCACATTTAGTGCATATGGTGTTACATATTCAAAGGATGTGAGTTCTTATGCTAAAGTTCAATGCTACTGATACAATCACTTTAATTTATATGAATGGTTACTTCATTTTAGTTTGTATTCTTTGTATTCTAGGAATCATCGCTTTAATTAAATTCATCAAGGCATGTAATATTTACATCAAAGAACACCAAAAGTAAGAAATTATTTATAAGAATGGTAGAATTTAGAAGTTATGATCGAAATATGTTTTGATACAAATGCACATGCAAAATTACATTTCTATAAGAACGAAATAAATGATAAGATTGGTGATATTGTAATGTTTCCTGATTTCATTTGTATTGGTAAGATTAATCCTTTTTCTACAGAATTAAGAGATCAAGAATTAAAATATTTCGGAATACCAAATTCAAAAAATTATCAGCGTAATTGGAACCTATTCTTCCACAAAATTCAAAAAGAAAATGCATTTCGTTTTTGGATTTCTAACTATGCATATGAGTTTGTTGGAATGTGTTATATTTGTTCTATTATTCAATCTCAAACAATATCAATTTGTAATACAAATACAATTCCTTCTCTTTCTCAATATGGAACATATGAATTATGGACATTAGATCAATATGATGTTTTATTCAACAATCAATATACTGATGAATCCATTCGATATTCTAATATTTGGACAGAAGTATCAAAAGAGAACAAGCCTGTAAGATTCACCAAAGATAACAAGGTTATTTCTGTTGATGAAGAGTATTTTGATTCTGAAATCATGAAATATATAGATTCAAAGAAATCTAATATTGATATTTCTACAGATGCATTATTTGATTCTGAAATTCTTAAAAAATCTGGATTAGGAACTTACTTTATTCTTCATCGAGTGAATATTTTAATGAAACAAGGTTTTTAAAAAGGCACACATTGTGTGTCTTTTGTTTGTTAGTTTCCTTTAATTGATATTCTAAAATGATTATTTTTCTTATCTAATAAGAATTCATCATGTGTTTTAGCACCCCAAGTATTATCACCTGCGACACCCATTTGTTTTTCATTTAAATGAATGACTGTTTGATATGCAGTTGGTAATTCCCATTGGTGCTTTGCGTTTTCTAATTCAAATGGTGTATATCGAAGTACAGAGAATTCAAAAGGTTGTCCTTTTATCGTTAGAGAATGTTTTTGAGAAGAAACTTCACATTCTCTTGTATTTGTTCGATTACCACATTCTTGAGGGTATAGATATGGTGTTAGATTATCCTCTACTTTATAAGAATATCTTCCTAATACTGCACCTTTATTTCGATCAATGTAGTTTTCTTGTGGTCCATATCCATAGTAATGTACGTCTTCTAAATCACTATATGTTTGTAGTAGAAGCCCAAATTCTGGCATTTCAATGTGTTCTCCAATATCATCCAATTTCATATCCACAATGATTTCTCCATCACCATATATTTCATATGTCATATGTAATAAATGTTCTTTACAAGATGGTAGTTCATAATCAAAGTGAAGAATACATTGATTTGATTTCTTTTCTGTTGAAACATAAATACATTTCGCATACAAACTATTGATTAACCATTGGCCATATCTAAATCCATATTTGTTTTCTACATCATTATTTGTTGAAGCTCTAAAGAAATTTGGTCTTAATGGTTGTCTAATAAATTCATAAGAATTCACTTTATAAGAAACCAATCCTTTTTGTTTTGAAAAGATAACATTAAAGTTGTTTCCTGTAATACCTATATTTAAGTAATCTTCATTGATTTGTAATTCTGTATCACAATGTGTCTCATTGAAAGTATATGGATAAACATATTGTTCATGTGCGTATTCATGTTCATCTTTTTTATAAGAGATAACAACTTGATATTCACCATCATGATTTATAGTCAATGGATTATTGATATCCATAGATTGTGTTGGTTCACAATCTAGATGTAATTGTTTTGTTTCTTTTAAATAACCATTTTTATATAAAGATAAAGTAACATCAAATACATTCAAATTTGTAAATAAATAATTATTTTGAATATGAATTATTTCTTCATTAATTGTTGTATCAATAAATTGATAACAATACTTTACTTCTTGTAGTTTTGGAGTAGGTGTTCTATCCGCAAACATAATTCCATTTCCACAGAAATCATAGTCACTAGGTCTTTCATGATAATCTCCACCATAGTATAACTTTCCATCTTCTAATAAAGCTTGATCAACATAATCCCATATAAAACCACCTTGATAATGTGGATACTTCTTTTCTAGATCTGTATATTTATACAACGCACCATTACTATTTCCCATCGCATGTGCATATTCGCATAATATGAATGGTTTATCTGTATTTTCTTTTAAGAATACTTCAATGTCTTTTGTTGGAGTATACATTCTAGAATACATATCTGTTGTATCTGGATATCTTTGATCATTGGCTACACCTTCATAATGAACAAGTCTACTTGGATCTTTCTTTCTTAGAAATTCAGACATCTCGTATATATCTTTTCCACCATAAGATTCATTTCCACATGACCATATTAATATGCATGCATGATTTTTATCTCTTTCATACATTGAGTTCGCTCTATCAATGATTGCGGATTGCCACTCTGGTTTATCATCAGGAATGATATGTTCTCTATCATACATTTCAGACCATGTACCATGTGTTTCCATATTCACTTCATCAATCACATATAATCCATATTCATCACACAGATCATATAAGAATGTTTGATTTGGATAATGTGATGTTCTAATTGTGTTGATGTTGTTTTGTTTCATATTTATGATGTCTTGTTTTGTTAGTTCATATGAAACAACTCTACCACTTGTACAACAGAATTCATGTCTATCAACACCATGAAAAACAATACGTTTTCCATTCAATAACATGATTCCATCTTTCTTTTCAAATCTTCTTATACCAATGTTTTCTTTCATGCATTCAATGATTGTATTCTCTTTTTGAATGGAGATTTCAAGATGATATAAGTTTGGTACTTCTGCACTCCAGAGTAATGGATGTGTTAATTCAAAAGTTGAATCATATTGATCTGTTTCTTTTGATTGAATCAATGTTCCATTAGGATCATATAAATTCATAACGATAGAATCACATTCACCAATCATATCCATATGCACATGAATGCATGGTTTCTCTAAATCTTTTACATCTTCTGTAATCTTTAAATTATTTACATGTACACTTGGAATAGAAACCAATTCTACATCTCTAAAAATACCAGAGAATCTCCAAAAGTCTTGATCCTCTAACCAAGAGCCAGATGAAAAACGATATACATTTAAAGCGATTTTATTTGTTCCTTCTTGAATATACTTTGTGATATCAAAACTTGATGGTGTAAAACTATCTTCACTATAACCAACAAAATTTCCATTGATCCAAAGAGCTATTGCACTTTCTGCACCATGAAATACAATTCGTGTAGATGTATCTTCTAATAAATCATTCTTTTCAAAATTCGTAACGTAACTTCCAACTGGATTCCACTGTGGTATTTCAGGTGGAACAAGTTCTTCTTTTCCAGACCAAGGATATACTTGATTAACATACATTGGTGTTCCATAACCTTGTAGTTGTAGATGACCTGGCACTTGAATATCATCCCACTTTGAACAATCATATTCATTCTTTTCAAAACCAGGAATGATTTCATTTAAACTATTGGCGTAATGAAACTTCCATGTTCCATTTAATGAATGCACATAACTGCTTTTCCCTTCTTTCATTTCTTCTTCATTTTTATAAAAATGATGTGAAGAAGTTGCTTCTAAACGATTAACTTCAAATACTTCAGGATTACTTAACCATTGATGATTCATTTCCATAATGAATACCTCCTACCATTAATATAATCTGTTTACTTCTAATTCATCATAGAATAAAATACAGTTAGCAGGAAAAAAGTATAAATTTATACTTTTATATGATTATGAATGAACTAGAATCCATCCTAAAAAGCTTTTATGAGATATCTGGAATGAATATGACAATATTTGATATGAATCACAATGTCATCGCATCTTTTCCAAAACACAAATCACCTTTTTGTTCTTTATTAGATAAGAATAAAGATGCAAAACAGAATTGTATTTATTGTGATGAACAAGCAATGAAACATGTGTATAAAACTGGAAGTATTTATATTTATCGTTGTTGGTGTGGTTTGTATGAAGCCATCATGCCTTTATATACCTATGGACAAATAAGTGGTTATCTTATGATGGGACAAATCTTAGACAAGGATAAAGATATCAATGAAATCATTGATTGTATTTCTAAATATATTTCTATCAATGATTCTGTTTCTCAAACACTTAAACAAACTTCTTCCTTAACAAAGAAACAAATCAAAGCGTATGGAGATTTAATTGATTTATATGCCAAATATCTAACCTTAACAAATAGTGTCGTTGTAGATAGTAAAGATCTTGCGGAAGAAATACAAAGTTAGTTAGTACATCAC
>CAVKTV010000134.1:0-4943 GCA_963659075.1 Lachnospiraceae bacterium
CAACATACGAATATAATGGACATTGGAGTTGGATCTATTTCTTCAACAATGAAAATACATGTGATGATTGCCAAAAGAATGAATGGAAATGGCTTGCTGAATATACAACTGAAAGTAATACAGTAAAACCAAGTAATAAGAAGTCCGCAAAGACATCTGATGATAGCAATGTATGGTTCTATGGTGCAACATTCATGATTGCTATAGTTGGTATTGCAGGAGTTGTAGTTCTTAAGAAAAGACACAATTAATCAATATTTAAAGTTAAATTAGATTATAAAATTAGATTCTAAGTACATGTCACCAAAATGGTGATGTGTACTTAGTTTTTATATTTCAGTGCAGCTTCAATTTTTTATAGACAAAAAACAAAAATTTCTCTTGCATATCTATCGTATTTTGTTAAAATATTCCAAGGAAAAAGGAAATGAATTATCAAGTTGAAAATCATTCCTTTTTTTTGAAAAAAATATGGAGGCGTTTATATGAATAAGTACTCACTTGTATCTATGAGAGATTTATCAAAGGATGACATGATTCATATTCTAAACGATGCTTTAATGTTTTCTAATTCTCATTCAGATTGGCAGTTGCCTACAAAGGCAATCGTTGCCAATCTTTTTTTTGAAGCATCCACTAGAACTCATTATTCCTTTGAATCCGCAGAATTACAATTAGGTTGTAAGGTAGCAGATGTTCAGACTTCTGCTTCATCTGTAACAAAAGGAGAAACGTTATACGATACTTGTAAAACATTAGAATCAGCAGGGTATAACGCATTGGTTATTCGTAGTTCGAAAGAATTTTATTGGAATGAACTTGAAGGACTAAAGATTCCAGTATTAAATGCAGGTGATGGTGCTAATGAACATCCAACACAATGCTTATTAGACTTATTAACGATTTATAAAGAGTTTGGAAAGTTAGAAGGATTAAATGTTGTAATTTGTGGGGATGTAGCACATTCTAGAGTCGCACAATCAGATAAATATGCTTTTGAATTATTTGGAATGCATGTGAAATTTGCTGGACCAAAAGTGTTTGAAAGAGAAGGATATCCATTTGTAGACTTTGATGAAGCAATCAAAGACGCAGATGTAGTCATGATGCTTCGTATTCAAAAAGAAAGAGGTGCAGCTTCTAATCTGAGTGATGAAGAGTACTTAGAACAATATGGAATGAATCATAGACGTTATGATATGTTGAAAGAACACGCAATTATTATGCATCCTGCACCAGTCAATCGTGGTGTAGAAATTGCAAATGATTTAGTAGAAGCAGATAAGAGTCGTATCTTTGAACAAATGCATAATGGAATGTTAGTAAGAAAAGCAGTCATTAAACGTGCATATGGTTTTGAACCATTTGAGGATAACAAATGAGAAGACAAATTATTAACGCAGATGTTTTGTATCAAAATACATTACAAAAAGTAAATGTTCTATTTGATGAAAATGAAATTCTAGATGTTGGTCATAAAACATATGAATATGTAGAAGTGATTGATGGAACTGGATTAACTCTTTTACCAGGACTTGTTGATGTACATGTTCATTTTAGACAACCAGGTCATGAAGAAAAAGAAACGATTCATACAGGTTCCTTAGCAGCGGCACATGGTGGATTTACATCTGTATTTGCGATGCCAAATATCATTCCTTCTCCAGATACAAAAGAAGTGATGCATGACTATTTACATCTGATTCAAAAAGAATCTGTTGTTCATACATATCCATATGGAACAATTACTGTCAAAGAACAAGGAAAAGAATTATCTGATTTAAAAGGAATGCATACATTAGGTGTGAAGTGGTTTAGTGATGATGGAGTTGGCATGAATGATCAAACAATCATGGAAGAAGCTTTACAATTCAGCAAGGAAAATGATTGTGTCATTGCGTGTCATACAGAAGATCTGAATTATCGACCAAATGGTGGTTCTGTTCATTTATCTAAAGTGAATACTGATAAAGGTTGGATCGGTATTCCGGATGAATGTGAAAGTGCACCATTAACAGAAGATCTAAAAACCGCTTTGAAAACACATGGAAAATATCATGCATGTCATATTTCATCTCATTTATCTGTTGAAGCTTTAAAAGAAGCCAAGAAGAATGGTGCGGATGTCAGTGCTGAAGTTACAGCACATCATCTTTTATTAGAAGATAAAGATGTTAAAGGACCTATGTGGAAAATGAATCCACCATTAAGAAGTCATGAAGACCGTATGTGTTTGATTGAAGCTTTAGAAGATGGCACATTAGACTTTATCGCCAATGACCACGCACCACATACAATGGAAAATAAAAACAAACCAATGGCACAATCTGCATTTGGCATTGTTTCACTAGAAACTGCATTCCCATTACTTTATACTGAGTTTGTACACAACACACATCGTTGGACTTTAGTGCAACTTGTAGAATGGATGAGTGAAAAACCAGCGAAAAGATTTGGTTTAAACAATGTTGGTAAAATTGAAGTTGGTTACAGTAGTGATCTTGTTTTAATGAAACTTGGAAATGAAAATATGATTGATATCAATCAATTTGAATCTATGGGTAAAAATACACCATTCCATGGATGGAGCGTATACGCAACAATTAAAGAAACAATCGTATCTGGTAAAACAGTTTGGAAGGAGGACGAATGAAAAGATATCTCGTATTAGAAGATGGAACGTATTATGAAGGGGAAGGATTTGGCTTTGATCAATACCAAATCGGAGAACTAGTTTTTAATACATCTATGACAGGTTATCAAGAAATCCTGACAGATAACTCTTATTGTGGACAAATCGTTATGATGACTTATCCACTCATTGGTAACTATGGAATCAATCGTGATGATAATGAATCTGTTGTTCCACATGTATTTGGATTTGTTATCAAAGATTATTGTGAATCACCAAGTAACTTTAGAAGTGAAGAAACATTAGATGCATATTTAAAAAGAGTAGAAATTCCTGGCATTTATGGAATCGATACAAGAGAAATCACGAAAAAGATTCGTGCAATTGGAACACTCAAAGCTTCATTCTGTAATACAAAAGAAGAAATTGATGAACTTGTTCAAAAATTAAAGAATGCTGATTTCTTACATGATCAAGTCGCTAGAGTTTCCACAAAAACAATTTATCCAATTCCAGGAAGAGGGAAGAAGATCGTTGTCATGGACTTTGGAATCAAGTTATCTATTTTAAGAGAACTTGCACAAAGAGGATGTGATCTAACAGTTGTTCCTTATGATACAAGTGCAGAAACAATATTAGCGATGCATCCAGATGCAGTTTTCTTAAGTAATGGTCCTGGTGATCCAGCTGATTTAATTGATGTTATTGAAAATGTGAAGAAATTGATTCCTAATACAGTTGTTTTTGGAATCTGTTTAGGTTGTCAATTGATTGCTTTAGCGAGTGGCGCTAAAACTTATAAATTGAAATTCGGACATCGTGGAGGAAACCATCCAGTTGTAAATCTAAAAACTGGCAAAGTAGAAATTACTTCACAAAACCATGGATTTGCGGTAGATATCGATTCTTTAAAGAATACAGAACTCGAAATGAGTTATGAAGCTTTAAATGATAAGAGCTGTGAAGGTGTAAGACATACAAAGTATCCTGTTTTTGCGGTGCAATATCATCCTGAAGCGAATGCAGGTCCTCAAGATTCAAATTATTTATTTGATGAATTTATTGATTTGATTGAAAAGGAGAATAAACATGCCTAAACGTATAGATATTCATAAAATCATGGTGATTGGCTCTGGTCCAATCGTTATCGGACAAGCAGCTGAGTTTGATTATGCTGGTTCACAAGCATGTGCTTCTTTAAGAGAAGAAGGTTATGAAGTGATTTTAATCAATTCCAATCCTGCAACGATCATGACTGACTCTTCTATCGCAGATAGAGTTTATATTGAACCATTAACATTGGAATTCGCAAAACGCGTAATTTTCAAAGAAAGACCTGATGCAATCTTAGGGTCATTAGGTGGACAAACTGGTTTGAATCTTGTTGTGGAACTTGCGAAAGATGGTATCTTAGATGATTTTGGTGTTGAAGTATTAGGTACAGACATTGACGCAATCAATCAAGCAGAAGATAGAGAACGTTTTAGAAGTTTGATGCAAGACTTACATGAACCAATTCCTGAAAGTGATATATGTCATTCTATTGAAGAAGCAGTTGAATTTGGTAAAAGAGAAGGCTATCCACTTGTTATTCGTCCAGCTTATACATTAGGTGGTACTGGTGGTGGATTTGCCCATAATGAAGAAGAACTTCGTTTGATTGCGGATTCTGGATTAAAGATGTCACCTGTACATCAGATTCTTGTTGAACAATCCATTGCTGGATATAAAGAAATTGAATATGAAGTTATGCGTGATGCGAAAGACAACGCAATTGTTGTATGTAATATGGAAAACTTAGATCCTGTAGGAATTCATACAGGTGACTCTATTGTTACTGCTCCAGTGCAAACTTTAACAGACCGTGAAAATCAGATGTTAAGAAATGCATCATTGAAAATCATTCGTGCGTTAAAGATTTGTGGAGGATGTAATGTTCAATTGGCTTTAGATCCAAAGAGCTTCAAATATTATGTCATTGAAGTAAATCCACGTGTATCTAGATCTTCAGCCTTAGCTTCTAAGGCAACTGGTTATCCTATTGCGAGAATTTCTGCGAAATTGGCAGTTGGTTTAGGATTAGATGAAATCATCAATCCAATCACCGGAACTTCTTATGCTTGTTTTGAACCTGCATTAGATTACATCGTTACAAAATTCCCAAGACTTCCATTTGATAAGTTTCCTAACGCAGATCGTAAATTAGGAACACAAATGAAAGCAACAGGTGAAGTGATGTCCATTGGACGTAACTTTGAAGAATCATTCTTAAAATCTGTTCGTTCTTTGGAAATCAAGGTTGATCATATAG
>CAVKTV010000135.1:0-3063 GCA_963659075.1 Lachnospiraceae bacterium
AACAGATATCACATATAAGGAACTCGTAGAAAAGAGTCAATGTGTTGGCAGTTGTTTGATTGGAAGAATTCAAATAAATGAACCAGTAGGTATCTACATGGAAAAGAGCGTTCTTTCTACGATTGGCTTGTTTGGTGTTGTATATGCGGGTGGTTTCTATTCTTTCTTGGATTTAAGACAACCGGAACATCGTTTAAAACAAATTGATTCTGTTCTACAACCAAAAGTGATATTGACAGATGTAGAACATTTATTAGAAGCAGAGAAATGTTTTAGTTGTGAAATCATCACGTTAGAATCTATTTTGGATAATGGACGTATCTATGAAGATGGATTACAAGAAGTAAAAAAGAAAAGATTAGACATTGATCCATTGTATGTAAACTTTACTTCTGGTTCTACAGGTGTGCCTAAGGGCGTTACGGTTTCTCATCGCAATGTATTAGATTTTATTGAGACATTCGTAAAAACAGTAGGAATATGTGAAGATGATATCCTAGGCAATCAAGCACCCTATGATTTTGATGTGAGTGTCAAAGATATTTATAGTGGAATCTATACAGGTGCGACGGTTGCCATCATTCCTAGAGAATACTTTTCAAATCCAACTAAGTTAATGGATTATGTGTGTGAAAAAGAATGTACGGTATTTACTTGGGCAGTGAGTGCGATGTGCTTTGTATCCATTATGAATGGATTTGGTTATAAGATTCCTGAAAAAGTGAGACTTGTGATGTTTTCTGGTGAAGTGATGCCAATCAAACAATTGAATAAGTGGAAAGAAGCTTTACCACATACAACATTCATCAATCTGTATGGTCCTACAGAAATCACATGTAATTGTACGTATTATGTTTTGGAAGATCGATTGTATGATCGTGATGAATGTATTCCAATTGGAAAATCATTTGAGAATGAAAAAGTATTTTTATTAGATGAAAATGATTGTTTGATTTCCAAGGAAGATAAAGAAGGAGAAATCTGTGTATCTGGAACTTGTGTTTCATTAGGATATTACAATGATCCAGAAAGAACAAATCTTGTGTTTGTACAAAATCCTTTGAATACAAAGACATATGAAAGAATCTATCGTACAGGTGATTTAGGAAGATATGATGAAAATGGGAATTTGGTTTATACAAGTCGTAAAGATTTTCAAATCAAACATTTAGGACATCGTATTGAACTTGGTGAAATAGAATCACAAGTAGAAAAGAATGAATTCGTTAGTAGAGCTGTTTGTATATATGATTCTGTAAAGAAAAGAATTCTATTATTCTATACAGGTACGATTGAAAGTAAAGAATTACTTCAATCATTACATGAAGTATTACCATCGTATATGTTTCCAAATAAAGCGATACAACTAGAAGAACTACCAATGAGTAAGAATGGTAAAATTGATCGTCATGCCCTCAAAGAATTAGGAGGTAAGAAACATGTTGGATAAACAAGAACTCAAACAGATTGCGACTATCTATGGAACACCTTGTTATGTATTTGATTTAGAAGCATTGAAAGAACGTGTGAAACAAATTAGAGAATTGAGTGAAAATCGTTATCAACTTTGTTATTCCATTAAAGCTAATCCATTCTTAATTCCTACAATGATAGAACTTGTTGATAAATTAGAAGTATGTTCTCCAGGAGAATTATCGATTTGTAAGACATTACATGTTCCTTCAAATATGATTATCTATTCTGGTGTGAATAAAGAAGAAAAAGATATTCATGAGGCAATTGAATATAACGTTGGTGTATTAACTGCAGAATCCAAAAAACATATGCGATTGATGAGTGAAGAAGCAGTGAAACAAAATAAAATTGTATCTGTGTTATTACGATTGAATGCTGGTTCTCAATTTGGAATGTCTAAAGAAGATTTATTAGAGATTTTAGATGATCAATATCCAAATACAGAAGTAGTAGGTATTCATTACTTTGTTGGAACACAACGAAAGAAAACAGACAAACAAATCAAAGAATTAGAGATGTTGAAAGCATTCTATGATGAAATTAAGAAAGAACATCATATGAATCTAAAACAATTAGAATATGGACCTGGTTTATCAGTATCGTTATTTGAAAATGATGATTATTCAGATACAGTAAAACCACTAAAAGAAATCCATGAAGAACTTTGTTCTTTTCCAAGTGAAGTAACTATTGAAATGGGTAGATTCTTTGCGACGTATTGTGGCTCCTATATTTCTAAAGTGATGGATTTGAAATCAAACAAAGGTGTGAATTATTGTTTGATTGATGGTGGTATCAATCATATCAACTATTATGGAAGTATGATGGGAATGAATGTACCAGTAACACAACACATTACAGAAAAAGAAACAGAAGTAAAAGATTGGTGTATTTGTGGATCACTTTGTTCAACAAATGATATTGTCATTCGTAAGTATGAAAAAGGATTAAGTGAAGGTGATTTGATCGTATTTGAGAATATTGGTGCGTATTCTGTGACGGAAGGAATCTATTTATTCTTAAGTCGTACGTTACCTTGTATCATTTTAAGAAACAAAGCGTATGATTATGTTGTGGCTAGAACATTTCAAGAATCATATTTATTAAATACAGTAAAAGGAGAATGAAAATGGAAGAATTATTAGAATTATTAGAGGATATTAAAGAAGATGTTGATTTTGAAAACTGTGATACGTTGATTGATGATCATATTTTAGATTCGTTTGATATCTTACAAATCATATCTACATTAAATGATCATTATGATATATCAATCCCTGCTTCTGAAATCGTACCTGAAAATTTCAATAGTGCCAAAGCATTGCTTGCGATGGTTGAAAGATTACAAGAAGACTAGTCTTTTGTGAAATATGTGAAGTTACACACATTCTTTTAAGAGGATGTTAAAAGTGCTAGAATAGTACGGTGCATTTTTAGGAAAGGACGGTTTTATGACAGTTTCTAAGAAAAAGAACGCAAAGAAAAAAGTGAAAATCAATGGAATTTTAACACTGATTTTATTAGTAACAGCAGTTGTGATTCTATTTGCTTTTTGTTTTAACATTTTCAAAGTAATGAATTCTAGCT
>CAVKTV010000135.1:3073-4886 GCA_963659075.1 Lachnospiraceae bacterium
GATTACTATTCTATTGGAAATAACCCAACAGATATTAATAAAACATATTTCAAAGAATTAAATAACGCATTAGATGGCAAAACTTTGAAAGATGATAATGGGAATGAATATAGTGGAGATGAGGCAATCGCCGAAACCGTCGTAAAGAACTTTATTTGTCAGTACTATACTTGGACGAACAAAGATGGTAACTACGATATCGGTGGTATGCAGTATATCTTTACAGAAAAACAATCTGATTTTGAAACATATACTTTATATAACTTCTATAAAGATATGGATTTATATCTATCACAAGATGGTAGAAATCATTTGATCCAAGTGAAAGATGTAACGATTAATAGTGTAAATCGAGTAGATGATTATACAGTGACTTATACAGATAGTGATAATAACGAACAATCAACTGCTTTGAACTGTATTGATGTAAATGCTTCATGGAGCTATGAAAGTGATACTTCTATGAATACTGCAGAGATTCAAAGTAGTGCTACATTCCATGTAGTAAATAACAATGGTAGATGGGAAATTGGAGGTATTGACTAATGAACAATCCATTTGAAGGTATTGATTTAGATGAAACTGCGAAACTTCCAACGATTGAGGATGATCAACCATCTTTTCCAGATGTTCCGGAAGAATTAGGAAATGTACAAAATGAACAATCTTTAAATCTAGATTTTGATTTTAATACACCAAAAGCATCAAACGATGATTTCGAACCATTGTTTCCTGATGTGCCAGATGAATTTGGAGATGAAAATATCAATACACCAGTTGTAGATGATTCTCCAACAATCTCTGTAGATAACAATGGTGGAGGAAGTGATATTCCACCGGTAAATCCACCAAGAAATAAAAATGGAAAAAAGAAACCAAAGAAGGGTCAATTCAAGAAAGATCCAACAGTTTTAAATGTTATAGTAACGCTTTTTACAATTGTTGCGAATGTATTAGTAACTTTAGTTCTATTTAATACAACACGTTTCTCAGCAGTTAGTAAAAATATATTCTTGATTATCAACTTAGTAGCACTTGTATTATTAGTATTATTAGATATTCTTGTTATTTTAATGATACGTACAAAGAAAATCGCGATGTTTGTGATTTCTTGTTTAGTATTATGTCTATTCGTGGGTGTAGGTGGATATGGATTCTACGCTTTAGGTAGAGTAAATACAAATGTAAATAAGATTACAGGAGATACAAAAGAAGAGGAAGTATCAGCTTCTCTTGTTATCTATAGTGGAACAAGTGGGGATCCAATTACAGATGTCAAAGATCTAGAAGGAAGAAGAGTTGGTATTTCTTCTGGCTCTACAACAGCTGAAATTGCGAAGTCTAAACTTTCTAATGAAGGTGTAAATGTTGAATATGTTGAAGTGAATGGTTATACAGAATTGTTGACACAATTGATTTCTGGTGGAGTTGATTGTGCAGTTATGCCAGTAACGTATGCTTCTCAATTTGATGATGATGAAAACTTATCTGCGTATTTGCCAGATACGCAATCTATCTTAGATTTCTCTGATACAGTTACAACAGCTAGTGAATCAGGTGCAGATAAAGATATTACAAAAGAACCATTTACTGTACTTGTGACTGGTGAAAATGAAGGACTTGCGGATTCTATTATCTTGATGTCTGTTAACCCAATTTCTATGAAAGTTACAATGACATCTATCGCAAGAGACTCTTATGTACCTATTTCTTGTTATGGATCAAGTGATAAGATCAATAGTGCACATGCCGCAAGTGAATCTTGTATGGTTAAAACAGTTGAAAACTTAATGGGCATCGATATTGACTATAC
>CAVKTV010000136.1:0-4839 GCA_963659075.1 Lachnospiraceae bacterium
GGAAAGACTACATGTTGTTCAAAGAATTTGTAAGAGAAGTGAATCGAGAAGAGAACGAGAAAGAAAATGCCAAGGCAAGAGAAGAAGGGAAGTTAGAAGGAAAATCAGAGCGAGAAGTAGAAATTGCGAAACAAATGTTATTGGACCAAGAACCAATGGATAAGATTGTAAGATACACTGGTTTATCAAAAGAAGATATAACAAACTTGATAAAATAATTCTTGATGGAAATCTAAAAAAAGGTGGCTGGATGAAGTCACCTTTTAAGATGTTTAATCACATTTAAATTGTAATGATGCTTTATGATCTTTATAAGTTAAGTGTAAGATAGCACCATTGATCATTGTCATAGAAGGAGAAGTATGTCCAATATCTGCTTGATAGATTAATGGAATATCTTCTGTAATATTTTGAAGTGCTTCATCATATGACATTCCAGTTTCACTGAATTCTATGAGTGTTCTACCAACGATGATTGCCTTGGTATATTCAAACCAACCTGCGTATTTCATTTGAATTAATGTGCGATATAGTCCTTCTGAACTGAGTGCGAAATTATCAAAATACCAAATAAATCCATCCTCTTTATATTTTTTGATGAATTTTTTTGTGCCATCAAACTTTGTTCCGATGATATCTTTTAATCCATCAATACATCCACCAATACATCTACCCGTAACATCTAATGTAGGAACGGTTGCCTTATAATTTACTTTTGTTTTAGGTAGATAACCTTCTACTTCCCATGGTTTTTCACTTTGGTATTTAGAAAAGCTATTTTGTTCAATCAGATTACCTTGAATCATTTGTAAATTGTTTTTCAAGTATTTAGGAAGTGGTCTTAGATCATAAGAACCAGCATTACAACCATAGATTGTAGCGACATCACAAAGTGTTGTATAAGGATATAGAATGCTTGTAGGATCAGATGCTCCCATAATGAATTTTGGATGTTTCTTTAATGTATGAAAAGAAATATAAGGAAGCATTTCATTTAAAAAATCACCACCAGCTGCACACATAACAAAATCAACATCTTTATCTAAAAAGAGTTGATTGAGTTCATCACCTCTTTGTTCAGCAGTACCACCTCTAGGGTTATCTATTCGTATATGTTTTGTTTCTTTGATGGAATAGCCTTGTTTTTTTAAAGTTTCAAGAGATAAATCAAAGCTATCTAGTTTTCTTCCAACGCCTGCACTTGGTGCACAGATTCCAATTGTTGAGCCTTGTTTTAAAAATTTTGGATATATCATAAGTCACTCCTAAAACCATTTCTTCTTTTTAAAATAAATGAATTCAACGACAATCAAACAAACACAAATACCAATCACAACAAAATAACCATTGTCTGTTTGTAATTCAGGCATGATCTTAAAGTTCATTCCATACCAACCTGTAATCAATGTCAAAGGCATGAAGATTGTTGTGACAATTGTTAACAACTGCATGATTTGATTTTGATTTGTTTCAATTTTAGAACGATGCATTTCTCTTAGTTCGCTTGAAAAATCAATCAAGTGTTCTGAAAAATCAGATAATCTAGAAATATGTTTTTCCAATGATTCAAATGAAGTGGTATTTGAATGTTCTTGTAATGTATTAATGATTTCAATCAATTGATTGTAGTAAGAATGAAATGCTTTGATTGTCTTACGTAGATCATATAGTTTTGTATCAAAATGTGTATTTGTATCTTTTGTTTTAAAGAGTTGTTCTTCCATTTTGTTTAATTGATTTTCAATTTCTTGTAAGAAATAAATATCATCATCAATTAAATGAGATAGAAATTGATGATGATATTCATAAATTGTTTCACTTTGTAAGTCTTCTGATATTAAATCTGTAGGATCATAAATAACTAGTTCATCATTGGCATAATCTAATGATAATGTTCTTTTGTTTTGAGAGTGATCTTTTGATGGTATCCAAAAAGACGCACTAAAAGAATCGTCAATAAATTGGATTCTACAGTAACGGATATGTTTGATTTCTTTTTCTTTGATTCTTTGTATTTTCATAATAATTTAGTAATTGCGTTATCATATGCTTCTTTTGTATTTCTATCAAAACAAACCCAAACGATTTGTTCAAAACAACCAGGAACTTGATCAATAAATTCTTTGACTGCCTTGAGGGCTACTTCAGCGGCTTTGTCTACAGGATATCCATAAACACCTGTAGAAATGGAAGGAAAGGCAATAGAATGAATACCATTCATGCTTGCAAGATGTAATGAATTCACGTAACAATCATGTAATAATTGGGCGTCAGTTTCATCATTTTGATAAATTGGACCAACTGTATGAATGATATATTCACAAGGTAAATCATACGCAGATGTGATTTTCGCTTCTCCAGTTTTACAACCATTGAGTTTCATGCACTCTTCTAATAGTTTTGGACCAGCAGCTCTATGGATTGCGCCATCTACACCTCCACCGCCTAATAATGATGTATTCGCAGCGTTTACGATAGCGTCAAATCCAGTTACTTTTGTGATATCTCCTAGTTTGGTATTAATGATTGTCATAATAGTGAGCTCCTTTGATTTCTAGATCTAAGATTCTATTTCTTTCTTTTTCCTCTAAAACACTCGTATAAAGTTGGGTAGCTTTAAATTCGATTTCTCTGTAATCTTTTGGAATATCTGCGAATTTAGAGGCGATATGTAATTCTGATTTTCTTTTCTCGTGTAGCCATTTTCTTCCGTTTTGATTGAAAGCTAATATGCGAACATAAGAAGGTTTTCCTAATTGTTTTACATCTTCTTTTGACATCTGCATCATGATTTGTACTAAACATCTTCTGATTTTGGAAGAAGTATAACGATAGGTTGTTGCGTTATTTAAGAATTCTTCATAAGTTTCACTTGTTTCAGCACATTTCTTTAAATGATTTTCAATGCCTTCTGTAATAAGAAAGATTTTAGATAATGTTGTAGAAGGTGTCATTGTAAGATAGGTACGAACATATGGATAGAATTGATCCATCGTTACAATAGAAGAAGTATGTAATATATCTTCCATTGGAGTAGAAGATGATATGGATTCATGATTTATTAATGCGTTTCTAATAGCATAAGCACTCGCAATTGGTTGAATTTCTGCATCAAAATATCCTGTATTTCTTTGAATTAAGATTGGTTTTATTTTTGTATCTTTGATAGCTTTGAGATAACAAACAGCTAATATGTCATTTGGTTCCATTTGACTTGTTAGTAGAGAATATGCTTTTGGAAAGGAAACACCAGTATCCATGATTTCACGAACATGGTTTAAATTAACAGGAGTATCCGCAATCTCCAAAAGATTTTCAAGATTTCCACATTCGCTACCAAACGAGATATAATCCACATCACAAAGTTTTAAAAGTTCTACACCACCTTGTGCGAATTGTGATGCGGCTTGGGTACTATAAAGATATGGTAGTTCAATGACTACATCAATTCCATTCTTTACAGCTGCTTCTGCTCGTTTCCATTTATCGATGCATGCTGGTTCTCCTCGTTGTGTAAAATGAGAAGACATAACCGCAATCATGATATCTGCATTTGTTTCTTTTTTTGTTTGTTCGATTTGATATTTATGTCCATTATGAAATGGATTATATTCACAGATGATTCCACATGTTTTCATGTACTTATTTTAACGGAAAGTTAAATATAAAAAAAGCTTCAAAATGAAGCTTCTTAAATGATTCCAAATGGATGATCGTAACCTACAAAGTCTAATAGAATATCTTCATGTTCATCTAATTTACCAACAAGATTGTATTCATTAGATACTTCAATATCATGACAAACGACCCAAAGTTCTCCACGATAATGTTCAAGGTTATCATTTACGATCAATAAGTCACCACGATGTGCTGTGAAACCTTCTTCACTTCTTGCAGGAATAGCCTTTCCTTTGAATACCATTCTTGGCATAGAACTTCTTAAGATATTTTCGTTACAGTCACCACGTTGGTTGTGTTTATCCCAATATACGATTTCTTTTTCAATATCTGTTACATCATCTACTAAACTTGCACGCATTGTGATCTTTGTTAGATCTGTATTCGCTAATAGTTTTAATTCTTCATCAGATGCATATGCATTACCAATCAAAATATCTTGGCAATCATTGATTGCGATAAGATGTCTCAATTGAAGATCGATTGGAAGATCTCTATGCATTTCTAATGTAGGTAAACCATCAAATACAGGCCAAGGACCAAATGTATTCTTTTCATTAGAAGATACAAATGATGCAACTCTAAATCCAGCATCTTTATATCTAGATGTTAATTCCATGTATCTCTGTAATCCCATTCCAGTATGTCTTTGTGGGAAGAAGTTAGAACAGAAACACATATTTTCTTGATCTGCACCAGTTTCAATTAAATTGTCATAAGCAATGACACCAGATGCATTGTATTCAATCATAATTCCATAAGGATTACGTGTGATTGCGGCATCTTCTTGAGAAGAAAAATGTCCATCTAAACGAATAATATCTAATCCAATTTCATGGAATACAGATAAATCATATGGTGTAGCACCAATATGTTTGAATACTTCTGGGTTTGTATCTGCACTGACACTTAAACCACATTCATGAGCGACTTCACAGAACTTTGAAAAGTTTTTAACGAGTTCCTCTTTTGACTCCTTTACTGATAGGAAACATGTAAAAACCCTCTTATAGCCGAGTTCTCCAGCTTTTTTCATGTAAGCAAATACTTCTTCGTATGTGCTATGTTCCGGATATACCGATATACCTAATTTTTTCATGAATTTACGTTAACTTCTAACAGAATTTATACATCTAAAAATGAAAAGTCTAAAATATGCGA
>CAVKTV010000137.1:0-4793 GCA_963659075.1 Lachnospiraceae bacterium
ACAAGTTATTTCGTTGCCAAATCCTTCTCAACCCCAACTAATTTTACTGCGTCGTTATTCTTCTGTAGATTCTGTAACTTCTTCTGTTACTTCTTCTTCAGATTCAGGATCAAGAATCGCTACGTTAGATACGCCTTCACCTTCTTTGATGTTAATGAATTTAACACCAGTTGCGGCTCTACCAATAACAGATACTTGTTTGAGTGAGATACGAATGATGATACCTGCATCTGTCATAATCATACAGTCTTCATCACCATTGATACTTCTCATCGCAACTAGATCCCCAGTCTTTTCATTGAGGTTTGCAGTTCTTACACCCTTAGCACCACGGCTTGTAATACGATAATCATCTAAGTTAGACTTCTTACCATAACCTTTCTTAGTGATTGTAAGAATGTATTTACCTTCTTCATTTGTAGCTAAACCAATAACTTCACTACCATCAACGTTGAATCCCTTTACACCCTTAGCGACTCTACTGAGAGGTCTAATTGCGGATTCATTGAAACGTACAGCTTTACCATTGCTACCAGCTATAATGATTTCTGCGTTACCACTTGTACCCTTAACAAACGCTAAAGCATCGTCTTCATTAAACTTAATAGCAATCTTACCATTCTTGTTTATATTTTCAAATTCTTCTAATGAAGTTCTCTTAACAAGACCTTTCTTTGTCGCAAAGAATAAGAATTTCTTATCTTCAGAATCATTGTAAGGTACTAAAGCACAAACTTTTTCATCTCGGTTGATTTGAACTAAGTTGATAATTGGTAATCCTTTAGATGTTCTAGAGAATTGAGGAATGTTATATCCCTTAACTCTAAATACTCTACCTTTATCTGTAAAAATCAATAAATGATCATGTGTGGACATATGAATAAACAATTCGATATTATCATCCTTGTTTAATTCCATTCCCTTGATACCTTTACCACCTCTGTTTTGTACTTTATACGTATCAGAAGTCATTCTCTTGATATAACCATTTGAGGACATTGTAATAACGATATCTTCAACAGGAATAAGATCTTCATCTTCCATTTCCGCAGAACCTTCAATAATGACAGTTCTTCTTTCATCACTATATTTTTCTTTTACTTCTGTCAATTCATCTTCAATGATTTTTTCAATTCTCCAATGATTTGCGAGAATATCTTTTAAATCCGCAATTTTAACTAATAGATCTTGATATTCACTTTCAATTTTTTCTCTAGCTAGACCTGTCAATCTTCTAAATTGCATATCTAAAATAGCTTTACATTGAATATCAGATAAATTGAAATCGGACTTCATTCTTTCTGTAGCTTCAGCGTCATCTCTAGAACTTCTAATAATATGAATGATAGCGTCTAAGTTATCTACCGCAATTCTTAAACCTTCTAAAATATGAGCTCTCGCTTCAGCTTTCTTTAAATCATATTTTGTTCTTCTTGTGACTACATCATCTTGATGATCAATATAACCTTGAATCAATTCCTTCATTCCTGCAGTACGAGGCGTTTTGTTAAATAATACAACGTTATTAACTGAGAAATTTGTTTGTAATGGTGATAATTTATATAACTGATTCAAAATAACTTCTGGTTGTACATCTTTTCTTAATTCCATAACGATACGTACACCATTCATATTAGATTCATCACGAAGATCAGTAATACCTTCTACTTGTTTTTCTCTCGCTAAAGCCGCAATTCTTTCAACTAAAGTAGCTTTATTAACAGAATAAGGAATTTCTGTTACGACAATACGTGACTTTCCATTAGGCATTTGTTCAATTTCAGTTTTACTACGCATCACAATGGAACCACGACCTGTTTCAAATGCTTTACGAATTGCACTCTTACCAATGATATATCCACCAGTAGGGAAGTCAGGTCCTTTGATATATTCCATCAATTCAGTTGTTGTAATTTCAGGATTATGCATTGTCGCAATGATAGCGTCAATTGTTTCACCTAAGTTATGTGGTGCTACATTTGTAGCCATACCTACTGCGATACCCATAGATCCATTGACAATCAAATTAGGAATTCTAGCTGGTAGTACGTTTGGTTCTAATTCTTCACCTTCATAGTTTGGTGTCATATCTACCGTATCTTTTTCTAGATCACGTAACATTTCCATAGATAGTTTTGATAAACGAGCTTCTGTATAACGCATCGCAGCAGCTCCATCACCATCCATAGAACCAAAGTTACCATGACCATCAATTAAGATACTTCTCATGTTCCAAGGCTGTGCCATATAAACGAGTGCACCATAGATAGATGAATCACCATGAGGATGATATTTACCCATTGTTTCACCAACAATACGTGCACATTTACGATATGGTTTATCTGGTGTATTGTTCATTTCGTTCATTGCGTATAAGATTCTACGTTGAACTGGTTTCATACCATCACGTACATCAGGTAATGCACGTGCAACGATAACAGACATCGAATAGTCAATGAAGTCTCTTCTCATTTCTTTTGTAAGATCTTGTTCTGTAATATTTCCTGGGTCAAATTTTGACTCATCAAATTCCATAAAATCATCTCTAGCCATTTATCAACCCTCCTTAAATATCAAGATTCGCAAAATCTGCATGTTCAATAATGAAATTTTTTCTAGATTCAACTTCATCACCCATAAAGATACTAAAATATTCATCTGCTTTTTCCGCATCATCAATATTTACTCTAATCAAAGTTCTATTCTGAGGATCCATTGTTGTTTCCCATAATTGTTCAGGATTCATTTCACCTAAACCTTTATATCTCTGTGAAGATACTCTTTCACCTAATTCATCTAACATTTTCTTAGCTTGATTTTCAGTATATGCATATTTCACAGTATTACCCTTTTGGAATTTATATAAAGGTGGTTGTGCGATATATACATGTCCCGTTTCAATGATTTCTCTCATATAACGATAGAAGAATGTTAATAATAAGATACGAATATGTGCTCCATCGACATCGGCATCGGTCATAATAACGATTTTATTATAACGAAGCTTTGTAGGATCAGTTTCTTCTAAGATTCCACAACCAAAAGCAGTAATCATAGAACGAATCTCATTATTTTCAAATACTCTAGCTTGTCTTGCCTTTTCTACATTTAAGATTTTACCTCTTAAAGGAAGAATTGCTTGGTAATGTGAATCTCTACCCTGCTTTGCAGAACCGCCGGCAGAATCACCTTCGACGATATAGATTTCACAGATACTAGCGTCTTTAGAAGAACAATCAGAAAGTTTACCTGGTAAAGAAGATACTTCTAAAGCTGATTTTCTTCTCGTAGCTTCTCTTGCCTTTTTCGCAGCGACACGTGCTTGTGAAGCAACCATAGCCTTTTCAACGATTGCTTTACCTTGATCAGGATTTTCTAATAAGAATCTTTCTAAAGAAGCTCCAAAAATATCAGAAACGATTTTTCTAACAACAGAGTTTCCTAGTTTTGTTTTTGTCTGTCCTTCATATTGAGGATCTGGATGTTTTACTGAAATAACAGCAGTAATTCCTTCTCTGCAATCTTCTGAAGTTAAATTATCATCTTTTTCTTTTAATATCTTTGCGTCTCTAGCGTATTTATTTAATGTTCTACTCAACGCATTATTAAAGCCTTCTAAATGCGTACCACCTTCAACTGTATTGATATTATTACAGAATGTATAAATTGCTGGATTATATCCATCGTTGTATTGACAAGCAACTTCTACTTGAATATCTTTTTCATATCCTTCCGCATAAATAACATCTGGATGAACAACAGACTTGGATTTATTTAAATATTCAATGTATTGTTTTAGACCACCTTCAAAATAAAAATCATAATGTTTTTTATTTTCTTCTTCCTGTCTTTCATCATTGAATACTAAACGAACACCTTTATTTAAGAACGCTAATTGTCTCAAACGATCACGAATCGTATCATGATCATAAACTGTTGTTTCTGTAAAAATTGTAGGATCCGCTTGGAAAATAACAACAGAACCATGTTTATCTTTATCACATGTGTTAATGACTTTACAATCTTCTACAGGATGTCCACCATTTTCAAATCTTTGATAATATTCATTACCATCATGATAAACATGTACTTCTAACCAAGAAGATAGCGCATTAACAACAGATGCACCTACACCATGGAGACCACCAGAGTACTTATACGCTCCTCCACCAAACTTACCACCAGCGTGTAATACTGTAAAAATAGTTTCAATCGTAGACTTACCAGTTTTTGCGTTTTTACCAGTAGGCATACCACGACCATCATCTTCTACTTTAACAGTGTTATTATCATCAATCGTAACAACCACACTAGAAGCATATCCAGCCATAGCTTCATCAATACCATTATCAACGATTTCCCATACTAAATGATGTAATCCTTTAGATGAAGTAGAAGCGATATACATACCTGGTCTTTTTCTTACAGCTTCTAATCCTTCAAGTACTTGAATTTCAGAGTCATTATATTCTTCTGTTACTTTAGAATCTAATGTACCACCTATAACAGCTTCTGTTCCATCTTCTGTTTTTATTACAACTTCTTTTTCTTCACTCATGGCTTACCTCCTAAATTCATTAGTTTTCCATTTTCAATATAGAAAATCTTCATATCTTTATTTCTTAGAAATGGTGGAATATCAGTAGAAGTAATAACACATTGATATTCTTTTCCAACCATATCTATCAATTTCATTTGTCTATTTTGATCCAATTCACTTAATACATCATCTAGTAATAAAACAGGTAATTTATTTGTTTTATTTTGAATGTATTTTAATAACGCAATCTTAA
>CAVKTV010000138.1:0-4752 GCA_963659075.1 Lachnospiraceae bacterium
CTACGATTTCATTTCTGTGCTTGATGATTTCTTCTAATGTCATTTTGTTTTTCCTTTTATGATGAAATTATATTGTAATAAAACTTTATGTTCAATTTATATGCATGTATAAATTGACAAAATAAAAATAAATAGTATATTACAAATAGAAGGTGTTTCTCAGCCTTACCGTAAGGACGTAGTTGCGTAAGTGAGAACGTATGAGTGAGCTTCTCTTGGCTCTAATCAAGAACTTAACAGTGAGTGTTTCGCTACTCGAAAAGCGAACATAACAAAGGGTGGTCATATGATGTCACCTTTTTTATTTTGCCTATTTTTTACAATAATTAATTGAAATATTTTTAAAACTTTATGTTCTTTAGATGAGCAATTTCGAATTCAATACTTTTTTGTATCTATAACAATTGAACGAGTTTAAAAGTGATTTTTCTAAAAGATAAAAAATTACGTTTATTGTACCAAATAAGGTACAGTAACTTGAATGTCCTAGTCCTATAATGATGGCGCTAGGAGGATGTGATATGAATAAATTATCAAAATGTATGGATAATATTAACTTATATGAGGTAGATGAAAAATATATAAATTATCTTTTGCCGATAGCACCACATCTGTTTCAAAATAAAAAACCAAGTCAGCAAAACACAAGAAAGTATATAGGTGTAATTCTTATAGTGAATGGTTGTGAGTATTTTGCGCCTCTTTCATCATATAAAGACAAACATAGACGAATGAAGGAATCTTTGGATTTTCTGAAAATAAAAAATTACGCTGTGATCAACTTAAATAATATGTTTCCAGTACCAAAAGATGTTTATAAATATGTGGATATCACAAAAGAGAGAAATCTGAAGTACCGAGCTTTACTTATAAATGAATACCGATACATTAAGTCTATAAAAGACAAAATCAGAAAGAATGCTGTTACTTTGTATAATCATAAAGCTGAAAAAGGAAATGCAACAGCATTGGCAAGACAATGCAATGATTTTACGGAATTAGAGAAAGTGTGTAAGGAATATAAGGCGAAATAAGATTTATTAAGTTTGGTATGAAGTGTTTTGTATTCTAGGAAACAGGAGAAGTGATGAAAAAAATTAAGACATTTCCTAGTGCATATCGTTTGACGTATACCCCCAAGGGGTATATAACTATATTTGAAAGAGGGTCATGTTATGGAAGAAGTGAAGAGTTGTCCACATTGTAATAGTGGAAAACATAAAAATAGAAGTGATGCGGAAAGAAAGGCATTAGTAACAAGATTGCGTAAAGTTGAAGGACAAATCAGAGGTATTGAAAAGATGGTTGAGGATAATGCGTATTGTCCTGATATTTTGATGCAGGTAGCTGCCGCAACAAGTGCGTTGAATAGTTTTAATAAAGTTTTGTTATCTTGTCATATTAAATCATGTGTGAAAACAGATATTCAAAATGGAAAAGATGAAACAATCGATGAGTTGTGTGAAATGTTACAAAAACTAATGAAGTAGGTGATGTATGCAACAATATATTGTTACGGGAATGACATGCTCTGCGTGTCAATCTCATGTTGAAAAAGCGGTGAATAAGTTAGAGGGCGTAGAATCTGTTTCAGTATCTTTACTAACGAATAGTATGCAAGTAGAAGGAAGTGTTTCTTCTAAAGAAGTCATTGAGGCTGTTGGAAAAGCAGGATATGGTGCGAAAGTGAAAGGAGAAGCACAAGTTGAGAATTCTGATGATTCTTTAAAAGATACGGAAACACCAAAATTAAAGAAGAGACTATTCCATTCTGTGATTTGGTTAGTGATTTTAATGTATATCACAATGGGACATAATATGTTGGATTGGCCAGTGCCTAGCTTTTTAGCACATAATCATATTGGTCTAGCGATCACACAGATGTTGATTACAATCATTGTGATGTATATCAATCGTGCTTTCTTTGTATCTGGATTTAAGAGTTGGATACATGGTTCTCCAAATATGGATACATTGGTTGCGTTAGGATCTTCTGTTTCATTTGGATGGTCGTTGTATGTCTTGTATCAATTGACATATATGATTACACAAGGTTCTTCTAATATGGAATTGATGAGTGTATATCATGATGAATTATATTTTGAAACAGCAGCTATGATTCCGGCACTGATTACGGTAGGGAAAACACTAGAATCAATATCAAAAGGGAAAACAACAGATGCGTTAAAGAATTTAATGAAGATGGCTCCTAAGGTTGCGAATATTGAAAAGAATGGGATAGTTCAAGAAGTGGCAATAGAAGAGGTACAAATTGGAGATATATTTGTTGTGAAACCTGGGGAAGCTATTCCAGTGGATGGTGAAATCGTTGAAGGAAGTACAGCGGTCGATGAATCAGCACTAACTGGTGAATCCATTCCTGTAGATAAAAGTGTAGGAAGTAATGTATCCGCGGCTACAATGAATCAATCTGGTTTTATTAAAGCTAAGGCAACACGTGTCGGAAAAGATACAACTTTTTCTCAAATCATTCAGATGGTAACAGATGCAGCGGGTACAAAAGCTCCTATCGCAAGAATTGCGGATAAAGTATCAGGAATCTTTGTGCCTGCAGTTATCGCAATCGCAGTACTTGTATTTATTGGATGGATGATCACCAGCAAAGATATCATTTTATCTTTAAGACATGCGATAGCGGTACTCGTGATATCTTGTCCATGTGCTCTTGGCTTAGCGACTCCTGTAGCGATCATGGTTGGTAATGGAGTTGCCGCAAAAAATGGTATTTTATTTAAAACATCAGAAGCTTTAGAAAATACAGGACATGTTCAAATCGTTGCGTTAGATAAAACAGGAACGATTACAGAAGGAAAACCTGTTGTAACAGATATAGTTCCTGTTGGAATCAGTGAAAAGGAATTGTTAGAGATTGCTTGTTCATTGGAAACAAAATCAGAACATCCACTCGCTAAAGCAATTGTGAATTATGGAAATGAGAAGAATATATCTTTCTTGGATTCAGATGAGTTTGAAGCATTAAGTGGAAATGGAGTACAAGCTAAAATAAATGGTCATTTGATTTATGGTGGATCTAAGAAATTTATTTCTACGATAACTAATATTGATTCATTAAAGAAACAAGCAGATGCATTGAGTGAAGAAGGAAAAACACCATTGTTCTTTGCGCAAGATAATCAGTTGCTTGGCATGGTTGCGGTAGCGGATATTATCAAACAAGATAGTGCTCTGGCAATTCAAGAACTACAAAATATGGGTATTGAAGTTGTTATGTTGACGGGTGACAATGAAAAAACCGCAAATACGATTGGAAAACAAGCTGGTGTCAATAAAGTAATCGCTGGTGTATTACCAAATCAAAAAGAAGCAGTTATACAAAAACTACAAAAACGTGGAAAAGTGGCAATGGTTGGAGATGGTATCAATGACGCTCCAGCATTAACACGTGCAGATATTGGTATTGCGATTGGAAATGGTACAGATGTCGCAATTGATTCCGCAGATATTGTGTTGATGAATTCAAGATTATTAGATGTTGCCTCTTCCATTCGTTTATCAAAAGCAACATTAAAAAACATCTATGAAAATTTATTTTGGGCATTTGCGTATAATATTGTGTTGATTCCAATGGCTGCGGGTTTATACCCTAATATTTCAATCAATCCAATGTGGGGAGCAGCTGCGATGTCACTGTCCTCATTTACAGTATGCATGAATGCATTGCGTTTGAATCTGTTTAAGATTCACGATGCATCGAAAGATAGACCATTAATAAAACAAGCTTTAAAAGAAGAAAATATAGAAGGAGAAAGTACTATGAAAGAAACAGTAAAGATTGAAGGAATGATGTGCACACATTGTGAAGCAAGTGTAAAGAAAGCACTTGAAGGTATTGATGGTGTAGAAAGTGCAGAAGTATCTCATGAAAGTGGAACAGCAGTGTTAACACTTACACATGATGTAGATGACTCTGTTATTCAGAAAGTAATCGAAGATAAAGATTACACATTTGTAAGTATTACAAAGTAAGAGCGTCATTTCACCTTTCTCAGATGAATTAGATTAAAATAGATTTCAATAAAGTGAGGTGCGATATATGGCAAGATTAAACAAAGGTGATACTTTTCCAAATTATGATGTAGTAGAAGCTTTCAAAGGGAAAACAACGATTGCGGATATTATAAACAAAACACCAACAATGTTTGTGGTATTACGTTATATTGGATGTACAGTTTGTAGATACGATGTACATTTATTAACACAAAGAATCAATGAATTCAAAGAGAAAGGTGTGAATGTTTGTGTTGTCATGCAATCAAGCGGTGAAAATGTTAGAAATGATCTACATGATCAACCATTACCATTTTCTTTGATTTGTGATACGGACATGCATATCTATAATTCTTTAGATATTGTTCCTGCAAATTCTATGGAAGAATTGGTTGGTGATATGTCTATTCTAGAAGCGAAAGCTGCTAAGGCAAAAGCATGTGGTTTTGAACATGGTTTGTATGAAGGCAATGAACAACAGTTACCTGCATTCTTCTATGTAGATGGAAATGGTAAAGTGATCGTTGCGCATTATGGAACAACAATTACGGATATGCCTACAATTGATGAAATGCTTGAGATGGTGTGTTAAACATCATCTTTTTTTATGCTTTATTTCATTGTAAAATATGGCTGTTATGAACAACTTTTATAAGATTATGAAATGGTTGATCATATGTGGTACATGTATTTGTTTTATTGGATGTGGAGATACTAAAGTAG
>CAVKTV010000139.1:0-4748 GCA_963659075.1 Lachnospiraceae bacterium
GAAGTATTAGTGAATACAGCTATTAATGCTTCTCTTCTTTTTTAGTTATACAAATCTTACAAAGTTGAGGTGGAAAATCATTATACTGAAATAGTTCAAAAATGAACTATTCAAATATGGAGGATATATGAAATACGGAATAGAAATTGCCAATAAGATAGATGTTGTATATACAAATTACTGTAAATCGTTATGTCATGATTTAAATTTGAATCAAACCGCATTTGATATTTTGATGTTTCTTGCGAATAATCCAGAATATTCTAGCGCAAAAGATATTGTGAATGTTCGAAAAATCAAAGCGAATCTTGTTTCAATCAATATCGATAAATTAGTAAAACTTGGATATTTAAAGAGAAAACATGTATCAAATGATAGAAGAAAAGTACAACTTTGTTTAACAGATAAGGCAACAGAAATAATAGAAAATGGAAGAAAAGTACAACTTTGTTTAACAGATAAGGCAACAGAAATAATAGAAAATGGAAGAAAAGTACAACTTTGTTTAACAGATAAGGCAACAGAAATAATAGAAAATGGAAGAAAAGTACAACTTTGTTTAACAGATAAGGCAACAGAAATAATAGAAAATGGAAGAAAAGTACAACTTTGTTTAACAGATAAGGCAACAGAAATAATAGAAAATGGAAGAAAAGTACAAGATGAATTTGTGAAGAATCTATTAGAAGGAATTGATGAAGATACAATTTCTACTGTACAAAAGGCTTTTCAAAAAATGGAAGAAAATATGGAAAGGATGGGGAAAGAATGAATATACTTTGGACACTTTTGATTACGTTCTTTGCGGGAATGGGTGCAGGACTAGGAACTGGATTTGCGGGAATGAGTGCAGCTGCAGTCATTGGCCCAATGTTAATTACATTTTTAGGTGTTGATCCATACTTAGCGGTAGGAATTGGTTTATCTTCAGATATTTTAGCGAGTGCTATTTCTGCGTATACCTATGGAAAGAATAAAAACCTAGATATCAAAAATGGAATTATCATGATGATTAGTATACTTATTTTCACGGTCATTGGAAGTTACATTTCTTCTTTACTTCCTTCTACAACAATGGGTAACTTTTCTGTGTTTATGACTTTTTTACTTGGAATTAAATTTATTGTGAAACCAGTTATGACAACAAAAGAAGCAATGGAACAAGTTTCTTTTAAAAAGAGAGTCATTCAATCTATTCTTTGTGGAATCATCATTGGATTTATTTGTGGATTTATTGGCGCAGGTGGAGGCATGATGATGTTATTGATCTTAACATCTGTATTAGGATATGAATTGAAAACAGCAGTTGGAACAAGTGTATTTATTATGACATTTACTGCACTAACTGGTTCTATTTCTCACTTTATGATTGGTGGATTCCCTGATCCCTTGATCTGGATATCTTGTGTTGTATTTACATTGATTTGGGCGCAGATTGCGGCAGTATTTGCAAATCAAGCAGAACCTAAAAAGTTAAATCAAGCTACGGGTATTGTCTTAGTTGTATTAGGTATCGTTATATTCTTATTTCAATTACTATCTTAAAAAAGAGATGCGCAAGCATCTCTTAAGCGTTTTTGAGAATCTTTTCTCTTTGTTTTAAACTTTTCTTTAACCATCCACCTTGTAAGTAATAAATCACAAATAAGATACTTGTCATGACCCAAGAGATTGGATAACAAACAATGGTGTCAAATAATGTATTAGATGCATAGAAGAAAATCCAACAAATTCTAAAAGCACCAATTCCTAAAGCTGTAATGATCATTGGAACAAAAGAATCTCCACAAGCACGAATACTAGAAGCTAATATCTCTACAAAACAGAATGTAATCCAAAATGGACAAGTGAATTGTAGAACATCTAAACCAATTTGAATGACTGTGGCGTCTTGTGTGAATAGGTGATATAAAAAATCTCCACCAAAATAACAAATCGCAGAAATGCCTGCAGCACCAATCATATAAATCAGAACACCAACATGAATTCCTTTTTTGACTCTATCGATTTGACCAGCACCAAAGTTTTGACCACAGAATGTCAATACTGCTTGACCTAAAGCACCAGATGCATTCCAGAACATTGCATCGATCTTTCCAAATGCAGCCCATGCGGCAACGGTATCTGTTCCGTAACTATTGATACTAGATTGAATACATAGATTGGCTACACTATATAAACAAGATTGAATTCCTACAGGGAAACCTATTTCAATGATACGAATTAAAATGTTTTTCTCAAAATATAATTTGGTTAAATGGAAAGAATAACTTTCTTCTGTTTTGGCTAAAACATACAGTGTTAATATACAAGAAACGATTTGCGAAATCGTTGTCGCAATTGCGACACCCGCAACACCTAAATGAAATATCACAACAAACACAATATCTAAAACAATATTTGTGATACAAGAAGCAATCAAAAAATAAAGAGGTCTTTTCGAATCTCCAACTGCTCTTAAGATACCAGCACCATTGTTATAAATCAAAGAAGGAATCATACCAATCATATAGATTCTCATATATAAAATTGATAAATCTATAATATCATCTGGTACATTCAATAATTCTAATATTTGTGGTGTAAACAAATAACCAAATACGGTTAGAATTGCACCTAAAACAATCGCTAAAAACATTGATGAATAAACACCTTTTTGAACACCATCAATTTCTTGTTTTCCATAATATTGTGCAATTACAACAGTTGCGCCACTCGCAAGTCCTGTAACAAAACCAACAAATAAATTGATGACGGTACCTGTTGATCCACCAACAGCAGCTAATGCTTCTTTACCGACAAAATTTCCGACAACGATTGCGTCAACAGTGTTATAAAGTTGTTGAAACAAAGAACCGCACAAAATCGGAAAGAAAAACAATAGTATTAATTTTGCGATATTTCCGTTTAACATATCTAATGATTTTCTCATATAGGCACCTCCGTGAATAAATATTTTACGCTTCTTATAGAAAAGTTAGAATAATGACTGTAAAAATTTGATATAATTTTTTTGCGTGTTTTGTAAAAATGTAAATTTTAGAAGAGGGATATAAGATGATTACAAATATTGATCATATGATTCTTTTATGGATAGAGAATCATTTGCGTTATAATTTTATGACGCCTGTTTGGAAACTAATTACATTATTTAGTGAAGGTGGTTTCTTTTGGATTGGTTTATGTGTACTTTTTTTGATATTTAAAAAGACAAGAAAAATAGGAATTGTAATGGCTATCGCAATCATTGTGAATGCGTTACTTGTAAATGTATGTATTAAAAATGTAGTTGCACGTGTAAGACCATATGATGCATTTGATGATATTATTCGTTTGATTGAAATTCAGAAAGATTATTCATTTCCTTCTGGTCATACTTCTGTAGCGTTTTCTAGTGTGATGGCAATGCAGCTAGCAGTAGAAAAGAAACAAAAAAGATATGTGATCGTAGCTTGGATATTAGCTTGTTGTATTGGATTCTCTAGATTGTATTTAGGTGTTCATTATCCAAGTGATGTACTAGGTGGTGCTTTGATTGGAACGATGAGTGCACTGATTGCGTATTGGATCGTTAAGAAATGGATCATAAAGGATAAAACAGAATGCAGTTTGTAACGATTTTAGAAATGATTGGTAGTGCTGCGTTTGCGGTGAGTGGTGTCGTTGTTGCGAAAAAGAAAAAGATGGACATCTTTGGGGCAATCATTTTAGGTTGTATTACTGCAGTTGGTGGTGGATTGATTCGTGATTTGATTTTAGGAATTCATCCACCGATGATGTTTTTAAATCCGGCATATGTCATATGTGCATTTATATTTTCAGTGATTACGTTTGTAGTGGAATATAAAGAAATTGGACAAATTGAAAAACATAAGAATGTATCTGATTTGATTTTGAATATAACAGATACGATTGGTTTAGCGATATTTGCGATAATGGGATCTTTGACCGCAATTCAAAATGGATATGCAGATAATTCATTTTTATGTGTGTTTGTAGGAACTTTGACTGGTATTGGTGGAGGTATCTTTCGAGATATATTAGCGGGAGAAATGCCACTAATCATGAAGGAAAAGGTTTATGGTGTTGCGGCAATTATTGGAAGTTTGATATTTGTTTGTTTTTACTTTGTGATTGGTGAAGTGAACGCAATGATCATTAGTTTTTTGGTAACTGTATTGATTCGTTATTGTGCGATTCATTATAGATGGAATTTACCACGGTTAAAATAAAAGGAATTTAAGATGAAAAAAGATTTTGCGGAAGAAATACGCAATCAAAAAGATATGTCTTTCAAAGATAAACTACAATTGGTTTATCATCTTTCATTACCTAGAATATTGGCACAAATTAGTGAAATCATCATGCAGTATATTGATGCAGCAATGGTTGGTGTTTTAGGGGCAAGTGCGAGTGTATCGATTGGGCTTGTTTCTTCATCGACTTGGTTATTTGGTGGGGTAATCATGGCTTGTGCTGCAGGGTTTTCTGTACAAGTTGCACATGCCATAGGTGCTGGAAAACAAGATTTCGCAAAGATGCAAGATATTATTTTTTATAAAATCATCCCTTGCAGAAGTGTGCTACTGTAAAAACAGTATAGTATAATTTGTTAGGCTGAGAGGCCGGTAACAAGATTGTTTAAGCAGATAACGATGCACTTGTGATGCGGAAGTCCTTTACGTCGTTAAATATACGGCTTTATTTAGCTGAAAAAATAGATGAAATAGAATTGGAACTAAGAATTA
>CAVKTV010000140.1:0-4043 GCA_963659075.1 Lachnospiraceae bacterium
AGATTTAAGTCTTTTAAAGATGATTTCTGAGGCTTTTGATCATGATTGATCTATCATTCTTATAAAAACGAAAAACCCGTTGATAATTTCTTTACTAAAACATATAATATGAATACAAGAGAAATAAAAACGTGAAAATTGTTTTTAATAGGAGGATAACCTATGAAGATACTACGTATTATTGCGCAAGGACTTCCATTATTCAAAAAAGATTTGGATATTTGTTTCTATACGCAGCAACGAGTTAGTGAAGAGGACAAAGATACCCTTTACTGTTTGACAGACAACTACTATATTCATTCAGCTTGTGCTTTCATTGGCATTAATGCATCTGGTAAAACTTCAGTATTAAAGGTTATTAGTCTAGCTCTGAGTATTGTGAAAAATGAGCCTATTAATCATGCGGAATCAAAAAGTATTCTTGGTGGAACAAAAAAAGCAACAATTCGCACGTATTTTTATGACAAGAGTAGCAATGTCTGCTGCTTGGAAACTGTAATTACATCAAAGAAGACAAAAACAGGAGATTATATATATTCGATTTTGTCTGAAAGTCTTTGGGAAAAACCGATTACAGTAGTGAAATCGAAAAAATATATGACAGATTTTTCGGGAATGAAACCTGTAGAACAACGCAACAGGGATGAGGTATATTTGCCTGATGATGTTAGCTTTATCATTGCACACAACAAAAAAATGAATGACACGGTGGAATTATTTAGCTTGCTTTCTTATACAAATGTGAATGTACTTCCCTTTACGGAGGATATTCCATTAGACGTGATTGCGTTTCTTGATCCGACTATTGAAAAATTGTGTTTTAAGTTGACAGATGGAAAAACATTCATTCATTTAAAGTTCAAGGATGAGGAAGAAATAATTCTGAATAATGCCACTGATCTTGAGCAGTTTTTGTCCTCTGGTACGATTAAGGGCATCATTACATTTTCAATGGTAAAAGAAGTTCTTCAATCTGGTGGTTATTTGCTGGTAGATGAAATCGAAAATCACTTCAATAAAGAAATTGTAACGACATTGATGCGATTCTTTATGGATAGTAGACTTAATAAAAATGGAGGAACACTTATTTTCACTACGCATTATCCTGAATTGTTGGATGAATATGATCGAAATGATGGAATTTGTATTGTGAGAAACCGAAATGGCATTACATCAGATAATTTGAGCTCTATATTGAAACGTAATGATATTAAAAAGAGTGATGCATATCAAAGTGGATTTCTTGAAGGAACAACTCCAGCATATGAAGCGTATATACGTTTGAAGAAAAATCTTGCTAATTCAATTGAATGAGGAGACAGTAAAATGAAATTAGCAAAATATAAGGCATGTATATGTGAAGGTTCTGCTGAACAAGCTATTATTGATATTTTAGTTGATCATAATTTACTGATTTTCACAAGAGAAGAAATGCTAGAAGAATGTGTTATACGATGTAGAAATGCTAAGAAATTTGAGGAGAGATACTTACGGAAAGGATTTGATGATCAAATTTCAGTGGTAAGGATTTTGGATTCTCGCAGAGAAGATTTTCGGCTAAGTAAAGCTTACAAACAAAAAATTGACGTAATAAATATCATTACTGCTCCAGAAATTGAAATGCTGATTATTCTTGCAGAAGATGCATATGATCAATTTAAACGTTCAGGAAAGAAACCAAGTGAATTCTGTAAAGCAAATCTTCGGATGCGTGATGTGAAGTCATATGATTTTGTGAAACAGTATTTTAGTTGTCCAGACACATTAGTGACATCAATAAAAGAGTATCGTCGAATAGCAAATATTCCAAGTGGAGAATATACATTATCTGATTTGCTGAGATGAGTATGGCTGATTTTGAGTTGATGATGACAAAGCTGACTAATCATTAGTAAGCGTCTAATCGAACCGTGGTATGAAAAAGCTCCTCTGTATGGAAGTGTTATCCATTGCAAAGGAACTTTTCAATATAATTTTCATTTTGAATACATTGCATCATATTTAGAAAGAAGATATACACAGTATTGATTCATGCTGATTCCTTCTTTTTTTGAATGTTCAGCTAAAGATCTATGTAAGCTTCTTGGAATTCTAAGTTTAAACTGACCAGAATAATCTTCTAGACTATTAGGATCTCGTATTTCTATACCATCTTCTAATGCAGCTTCTAACCATGTTTTTTTTGCGTCTATTGCGTTTTTGATGGCACTTTCGATTGTTTCTCCAGAGGTGATGCATCCTGGTAAATCAGGATAAGAAACTACATAACCGCCTTCATCTTTATCTTCTACAATTTCCATTCGATATGGTTTTTTTAAATATTCATTTAATTTTTTCATTACGCTGTTCCTCACTTTCAATAACTTGTCGAACTAATTCAACATAAACTTTTTTGATTGGCTCGTGTTTAGGTATCGTGATTGGTGAAAATCCTTTTTTGCGAAAAGTATAGTGACTACTTCCGCCTCTTGGATTACTCATCTTATATCCATAACTTTGTAAAACTTTACTTAATTCATCAAATCGTAAATCTTTTGATAAATTTAAAATTCGTGATAGTAACTTATCCCATTTTGACATCCTCGTTTAAATTATAGATGGTGTCATATAAGGTGTCAATACACTGTGAAAATCAAATTTGATATTACGTAGTCAATAGTAAGTTTCTTATCGAACCATGGTATGAAAAAGCTCGTCTGTATGGAAGTGTAATTCATTGTCTAAGTAAGTTTCTTAATGCGATATTATTAGATTCTTGTGATGCATCGGAGAAGGGAGAAATTAACATCGGAGAAGCATCGGATAAACATCGGAGAAACATTGTAAAACCATAAAAATAGCATCGGAGAAAGAACAAAACAACATCAGAGAAGATTTGCAAGCGTCTAATTGAACCGTTGTTTTTATAAGACCCTCTAAGTTGGATAATGAATCCACAAAGAAGGACCTTTTAAATCTTATTTTGTTTCTTCTTTGAAAATAGTTCTAAAGATTAAACGTACAAATGGACCGCAATAAAACATTTGATAACAAATAGCCATAGGAAAGTTCATAGCGAATGTTTGAATCCATGTTCCAAAAGATGGTGTCTTAAATAATAGTGTTGCGATAAGACTCATGAAAGGACACATAATACAACAAATACAAATAGAGATTGCATATGTAATGAATTGTGGACGATCTGTTGGTTTCATAACAGAAAAAGCTAATTTTCTAGCGAGTTTTCCAACAATAAAAAGTTCTAAAATAAAAGCAATTGGAACCATGATTGGTAGTTCATGTAATGCTGCGATGAATGTTGTACCAGTAACACTTCCTTTGTTTAAAGCTACATTGTAAATGACCATTCCATAGACCATGACAAGAGCCATGATAATTGTGTAAATCACATCTTCAAATTTATTCTTTGGCATATAAAAAATCCTCCTAATATATAACGAATCTCGAGTGTTGTTCGTTATCATCAAGAGGATGAAATACGTTACCAATAATACCTTCTGCAATTCCAAAGGATTTTATCATAAATTAATTTTTCACATAAGAATAAATTTTAGAAATGTATGTGTTAGAATAGACTAACTGAGAGGAAATGATGTTATGAAGAAGATGAAAGTAATAGATAAAGGATTCTATGGATGTTATTGGCCTGTTGAACATAGTACTAGTGTGATTATTGGAATGTTTGGTGATGATATAGAAGATCATATGGCTAAATCTGCAGTGAAATGGTTGCAGAAGAATTGTGGTGTCAATGTATTAACAATGAGTCCAGATAAGAAGGATTATGGGCATCATAATCTACCAATTGAAAGATATGGATATGCATTAGAATATCTAAAAGAACAAGGAAACAATCAATTTGGTATTTGTGGTGCATCTACTACCGCAATGTTATCGTTGATTGTTGCGTCTTATTATTCAGATTTCTCTTTAACAATAGCTTTAACACCTTGTGATTTTGTGATGGAAGGATTCTATCAAGGGAATCGAGATGGAAGGAAAGAATGGCCTGGTAATGGTGAATCCACTGTTACATGGAAAGG
>CAVKTV010000140.1:4053-4729 GCA_963659075.1 Lachnospiraceae bacterium
CATCCTGAGTATTGGGATAAGGTTCAAGAAGAATCAAAACGAGGAAAAGATTTGATTGCATCACTTAAGTTGTTTCAAGATTCAGAAACTGCACATCCAATTCAAGAAGAAGAGAAAATTAAAGTAGAAAGAATTCAAGGAAAACTATTAATGATAGGTGCAGAAGATGATGCTTTATGGGAAACAGGTAAGTATATTCGAAGAATGGAAGAAAGATTAAAAGAACATGAACATCATTGTGAAGTAGAAAGTTTTGTTTATGAACATGGAACGCACTTTGTATTTCCAGAAGGTATGATGAAAATAATGCTTCCTATTGGTGGTGATTTGATGACTAGAGTATTTGCGGCTGGTAGAAAGTATCCAAAGGAATGTAAAGAAACACGAATAGATATAGAAAAACAAATAGTTAGAGTAGTAAATGATTGGCTAAAATCTTATTAAATGAATTTTAAGTGTGAAATTTGCAGAAAATCTGCAAAAATGAAGGATAAAATGATTCGGAAGTGTTTTTGTATTGCCAGGGAAATGATTTGTATTATAAGATCATCGAAGCTAAACCAACAAGTAATGGTAAAGTGATTAGACATAAGATTGTTGATAGACATACTTGTTCTATAGCTTCTGTATAGTTTTTGTTGTATTGTTGTGCGAATATTGCAACATTACTTCCTAC
>CAVKTV010000141.1:0-4715 GCA_963659075.1 Lachnospiraceae bacterium
TTGAATATTAATCGCTCCACCTGTTGGTGTAAATTTAATAGCGTTAGATAAAATATTCAATAACACTTGATTCAAACGTAATGGATCAGTAATGACATCTTCATCATATACATCAATTGTATCAATCATTAATGATAATCTCTTAGAGGCTACATTTGATTGTATAATAGCGCGTACATCATGAATCAAATCAGGTAAATGTACATCTTTTTTTTCAATCTTTACTTTACCACTTTCGATTCTACTCATATCTAATACATCATTGATCAAAGATAATAAGTGTTGAGAAGAAACAGATATCTTCTTTAAATAATCCAATGTTTGTTCTTTATTATCTAAATGTGTCGCAGCTAAGGAAGTAAATCCAATGATAGCGTTCATTGGTGTTCGAATATCATGTGACATATTAAACAAGAATTCACGTTTTGATTTATTCGCAATTTCTTCATGTTGGATTGCCAATTGTAATTCAGCATTTTTTTGTTCGATTTCTTTTCTATATTTTTCTTCTTGTGCTGCTTGTTGTGCTGCAAACTTCTTAGTAGAATTCCATCTTAGAATAACAATACTAATGATAATAAAGACATAAAACAACATTAACATAGGGATATATCTAAAAGTTGTAGTAAAAACAGAACTCACTGACAAATAGATATAAATATAATATTCTCTACCATGGCTATACATCCCATATGTTGTACCTGTTCCATCAAAATTAGTTGTTTTGACAACTTTATTTGCTTGTTTAGAACGCAATCCTAAAATAAGTTTGTTTTCAGAAATATCTTGTCCTACCAAAGAAGAATCATTGGAAGCTACAACTGTACTATTATCTCCAATTACAATTGTTCCATTGGATTCTTTTTCAAAACCATTCAATATATTTTGAACAGATAAAACAGATTTATCTTTAAATTCATTTTTTGTATGACGATACGCTAAAAGAATTCCTTCTTGATCTTTTCTTCCATGTACCGCAACATCCACATAGGATTCATCATCTAATGTAATACGATTGATATATGTTTTATCGGCATATTCTGTTACATCACTGATAGCTGTAAATTCTAATTTGGATTTGATTTCATTGTAACCAACATCATCTGTTGTATATTCAGAAACAACATTTCCATCTTTATCTAAAACAGTAAGTCCTGTGACCCATAATTTATCAGCGTATTCTTTTAAAGAATCTACACTATCTAAATCTGATAGTTGATCTAATTCATGAACAGAAACAGAAGAACGAATCAAACTTCTCGCACTGGCAGTATCGTTATATTTGCGATAACTCGCTGCTGTTTCTTTGATAAATTCCATTGTGCTATTTAATTTGGTTTCTGTATTTTGAATATCATAATGTGCAAACAACGCAGAAAAGCTTGTGAATAAAATCAATCCACAACCAATCACAATGATCCAAAAATACTTATCAAAAATCTTCTTACTTGTTTTCAAGAGAATCCACCTCCAAATAGCTTTCAGGATCATCTAAATATTTACCAACGATTTCAGCCAATGTACCATCATCTTTCATTTGTTGAAAAGCTTCTGATAGTTTTTCATGTAATCCTCTTGTATCATTCTTACTAAAGGCAACACCAATTCCTGTTGTAAACAAAGATTCATCAATAATTCTAAATTTACAATTATAATCACTCATATATTGTAAGATTGCGACTTTATGAGAAGCAATTGCGTCTACATATCCACAATCTAATGCTGCGTATTGTACGTTCTTAGAATCTGTACTAATGACATCTTTTAATTCTGGTATTCTAGAATCTAATTTGTTTAAAAAGATTTCTTCTGGTTTACTTGTTGTTTGTACTGCAATTGTTTTTCCTTTTAAATCAGCTAACGTATAAATATCACTTGATTCATTTACCGCAACAACTTGTGTAGAAATCATATATGGTTTTGTCCAATTATAATCATCTTCTCTACCAGCAATAGAAAAACATCCCCATATACAATCGATTGTTCCAGAGTCAACAAGTTCTTTCTTTTTGACCCAATCAATCGTTTCAAATGTTGCATCATACCCAATTCGATAAAACGCTTCTTTTGCGATATCCACATCAATTCCAGTAGGATTACCACTTTCATCTAGATAAACAAATGGTGGATATGTATCACTACCAATGATTATTTTTTCTAATGTAGATGTATTTTTTACAGTTGTGTTGTTACTACAACCAACTAGAATTAAAAACATGCAGAAAATCTGTACCAGTATTATTTTTCTTTTCATTGTCTCCCTCATGTAAAACAAAAGCAATATTATTGTAAAGGAAATGAAAAGTTCATACAAGTAACCAAATCAAATTCATAACTTAAAAACTAAAAAAAGTATCAAAAACATGAAAACAATCACATAATTGATACATTTTTTCAGAAAATATTACTTTTTAAAGTCTTGTAAGGTATTCTCTTGCCGATAATATTTTGTCCCATAAAGATCCATGGGTCATATCTAATTTTTTCATTTCTCTTACCCTTTTCAAATAATATGAAAGACACACAGTATTCTGTATGCCTTATTTTCTTATAATAGCTTTGTTCCGGAAGATGTACCGATTCTTTCAGCACCTGCGTCTATCATTGCGTCAAAATCTTCTCTACTTCTTACGCCACCAGAAGCTTTTACTTTCACATCACTTCCAGCAACTGCTTCTTTCATGAGCGTTACATCATGTACTGTAGCACCACCTGTAGAGAAACCAGTAGATGTCTTTACAAAGTTCGCACCAGCTTCAACAACATCTTTACATGCACGTACTTTTTCATCATCTGTTAATAAACATGTTTCAATGATAACTTTTAAACAATGTTCGCCACAAGCTTCTTTGACAGCTTTGATTTCATCAATGACGTATGCATCATCACCATCTTTTAATGCACCAATGTTTAATACCATGTCAATTTCATCAGCACCATTGTTTAAAGCATCTTGTGTTTCAAAAACCTTAACTGCTTTTGTATTGGCACCAAGTGGGAAGCCAATCACACATGCTGCTTTTACATCTGTTCCTACTAATTGTGGTTTTACAAATGGAATCCAATAAGGATTGACCATTACAGTTGCGAAATCAAATTGTTTTGCCTCATCAACAATTTTTTGAACTTGTTGCTTTGTTGATTCTGGTTTTAATAATGTGTGATCGATATATTTACTTTCTTTCATATTATCCTCCTTGTGAAAAGTAATGTTTTTTTAATATTTCATGGACAAGAACATCATCACCTTTATATGGTTCTCTTCCAAATTCACGATAAATAAATTTTTCATCGCCTTTTCCTAGTATGATAATTGTATCATTAACATCCGCTAAATCAATTGCCTCACGAATTGCTGCGTAACGATCTAGTATCATGACATAATTTGTCTTTTCAATGCCACTTGCGATTTCATCCGCGATATCAGCTGGATTTTCATCTCTAGGATCATCTTCTGTTAGGATGATCATATCGCAATACTTATCTAGGATCTTACCAAATACGGGACGTTTAATAACATCTCTTTTACCTGCAGAGCCAGTAATCGCTATGATACGTTTACCCTTTGGTGTAATGGCAGAAGCATATTGACAAACTTTTTCAATTCCATCTGGCGTATGAGCAAAATCAACAACAATGTTGAATGGTTGTCCATCCGAGATCCTTTGCATGCGACCTTCAATTTGAGATAAAGAATTTAAATATGGCAACATGGATTCAATATCCAATCCTTTCATATTCAATGCTGCAATCACAGCCAATAAGTTATAAACATTGAATTTCGCAACAAGATTTGTTTCTACTTCATATTCCATATTTTCAACTTTTAAAGTGAATTTTGTACGATCTTTTAAAAGTTGAATATTCTTTGCCTGATAATCTGCTGGGTGATCAATACCATACGTTACAACCTTTGCGTTTGTATCTTTTACGATTTCCATGCCGTATTCATCATCTACATTTGTAATAGCGATGGCTTCATCTTTCAAACTATCAAATAATTTCTTTTTCGCATGAAAATAATTTGTCATTGTTCCATGATAATCTAAATGATCATGTGTTAAGTTTGTATATATTGCAACATCAAAATCAATAGAATCCACTCTACCTTGTTCAATACCAATAGAACTTGCTTCTAAAGCACAAGCTTTTACACCAGCATCCAACATATCTTTTAAGATACCATGTAAATCATCAATATCAGGTGTTGTTAATAATGGTGGTAGTTTTACAGATCCATATTGAATAGAAATCGTTCCAATATATCCTGTTGGTTCAAATTCATTCAATACATCACGAATCATACAAGAGATAGATGATTTTCCATTTGTGCCTGTTACACCAAACATTGTTAATTTATGACTTGGATATCCATAAAAAGCATCCGCAACTTTATTAAATGCATGTACAACATCTTTTACACGAATATATGTAATATCATCTCTACTTGTATCAATTGGATCAGAATAAACTATAACTTTTGCACCATTATCAATTGCTTGATCAACAAATTTATGTCCATCAAACATCATTCCTTTTACACAAAAGAAAATAGAATCCGGTCTTTTCTTACGGCTATCTGCCATTAAACTTTTGATTTCTATATCCGGAACATTTTCAAACAATTCTGTTAACTTCAATTTAATCACAAACCTTTCTAGCATACATTTGATGATTCTCAAATTTTTCTAAAACAACATGATACTTTTCACCAT
>CAVKTV010000142.1:0-4699 GCA_963659075.1 Lachnospiraceae bacterium
CTGTAGCTCTTTTAGCTGGATGTAGTTCTGCTACTACTTCTACTTCAACAGCTACAACCACATCTAGCAAGACTGTCGCAATCGCAACAGACACGGATATTTCATCCATGAATAGTGCTGTAGCGACGGATGGTACTTCCTTACAAGCACTTGGCTTATGTATGTCTGGTCTTGTACAGTTGGATTCTGATGGTGTTGCACAACCGGATTTAGCTGAAAGTTGGGAAGTCAGTGAAGATGGACTTACTTATACATTCCATATTCGTGATGATGCGAAGTGGAGTAATGGTGAAGCATTGACCGCAAAAGATTTTGAATATGCATGGAATCATTTGATTGATCCAGAAGTTGCTAGTGATTATGCATTCTTGATTGATACAAATGCAAGTTCAAATACTGTAAATGCGAAAAGTTGGGAAGCAACAGATGATCAAACATTTGTTGTAAATCTATCATTACCTTGTGAATATTTCTTAACATTGATGGCATTTCCTTCTTTGTATCCACTCAATGAAGCTTATGTTGAAGAACAAGGTGACCAATATGCATTATCTGTCGACAATATGATTTATTGTGGACCATATCTCATGAATACATGGACAGTTGGTGATTCCTATACATTTGTAAAGAATGACCAATATTGGGATGCAGATAATTATACAGATAATGTAGATGAAATTGATTTCCGTTATATCCAAGGTCAATCAGCAATTCTTGAATATGAAGCTGGCAACTTAGATTATGTTAAGTTAACAAGTGAAGTGATTGATGATTATGCTGACAGAGATGATATCGTTACATATCTTTCTGGTTTCTCTTGGTATTTATCTTTGAACCAAGGAAATGAATATCTATCTAATCTCAATGTTCGTAAGGCAATTGGATATGCAATTGATACAGAAAGTATGTGTGAATCTGTATTGAAGGATGGTAGTGTTTCCTTAGATGGTATCGTAACAAAATCTACAGCAATCAGTTCTACAGGTACTGATTACCGTGATGTAGCAGGAGATGTTACTCTAGGATATGATGTAGATAAGGCAAAAGAAGCTTTTGAAGCTGCTTGTAAAGAATTAGGAACATCTGATATTACACTTGAACTATTGTATGAAGATGCAGACGTATCTAAGAATGTAGCTGCTTATGTTATGGATGCTTTAGAAAAGGTTGGATTTACAATTACTTCAAATTGTGAACCAAAGAAGAGCAGAATGGAAGATATGAACAATCATAACTATGATATTGGTCTAACAAGATGGGGCCCAGACTACTCTGATCCACAAACATATATGGACTTGTTCTATTCTTCTAAGGGTGAAAACTCTGGCCAATATCAATCTGATGAATATGATGATTTGATTTATAAAGCAGAAGTTACAGACGCTGCAGATGCTGACAAGAGATGGGAAGATTTCGCAGAAGCTGAAAAGGTATTGATTAGTGAAGATGTTGCAGTTGTTCCTCTATATCAAGCAGGTAACACAGCTCTTCAAAATACAAAGCTCAGTGGTATTGATTATCACGCAGCAGGCGTAACAAGTTATCGTCACTTATTATTAGCCGACTAAAACAAAAGACTTATCAGAATGAATCTGGTAAGTCTCTTTTTTAGAATATGATAAAATAGAAATAGTTTTATGTGAAAGAAGGGAGGAAATATGATTTATACACTGATGCATTTTGATACACCACTTGTAGTTTTCTCTGCGGAAAGTAAAGCGGAAATGAATTTGGAAATTATTGAAGTGAATTGGAAAAATAAAGATTTGTTTCCTCTTGATTTAATTGAGGTTTCTGAAAAAGGTATCACATCTTGGATTAAACATCGTTCGATTCCAAAAAATCGTGCGTATGTTGATAATCTATTATCTTCACTGGGACTAAGTATAAATAGACCTTTGGATATTATTCGTGTATCAAAAGGATTGAGCTTGAATGATTGTTATTGGGTGAAAACTGAAAATTGTCAGGATACTTTTGATGATGTGAATTTATATGAGAACCGTTTTACACGTATCTTAGGTCAAATCGCATTTACTGGTTATGGTAGTAGTGATGTTACAGGTTTAACATCAAGTCCTGAATTCACTACAAATGGTATGCTTCCAAAATGTTGGCGTAGGGTAAATGGTAAAATCGTTTTATATAAAGGTGGAACAATGGGAGCATCTAATACTGGAAATGAACCGTATTCTGAATTCTATGCATATCAAATTGCTGAGATTCTTGGGATAAATGCAATTCCTTACAATCTTTCTAAATGGAAAAATACATTATGTTCTACATGTGAACTATTCACATCCAAAAACATTTCTTTTGTTCCAGTGGGTAGAATTGTACGTAGTGGAGGATTACAAGCAGTTAGAGAATATTATGAAAAGCTGGGTCCTGCATTTGAAAATGCATTTAATGAAATGATTGTTTTTGATGCATTGATTTTTAATACAGATCGTCATTTTGGAAATTTTGGATTTTTGGTTGATAATACTTCGAATAAGATTGTTGCGCCAGCTCCATTGTTTGACCATGGAAATAGTTTGTTTAACTATGCAAGTAGTGATGTACTTAAGGATAAGGAAAGCTTTTTGAAATACTCTAAAACACAACTGCCTTGTGTATATGATGATTTTGTTGAGGAAGCTAAAAAAGTATTAACACATGAACAACGAAATGCTATTAAAAAATTTTTGCGGTTTCATTTTCAAAAACATAGTAGATATAATCTAGATAAGAATCGATTGAAACTCATTGAATACGCTGTTCAACAAAGAGCTACAGAACTTTTAGATTGAAGATAAACAAAAAAGCCAAGTATGGCTTTTTTGATACTACAAATATGTTTTAACAGATAATACTTCACCAATAATGCGTACAGGTAATGTTCTAACTTCTTGTTGTGTGAAATAACGATTTTCTACTTCAGGATTTGCGGCTTCTAAAATAATCATTTTATTCTTTAATACAAATCGTTTGACAGTAACTTCATCACCAATCATGATAACGCCGATTTTTCCATTTTCAATGTGATTTGTGGAATGAACAAGTACTAAAGAACCTGGCATGATACCTACTCCAATCATAGAAGAACCTTCTACTTTTAAATAATAGTCTCCAAGTTGTTTCTCTGATAATGAGGCATCTTCTTCACCAAGATAGTTTTCTTGCGCAAACATATCATATCCACCTTTTACGTAACCTAAGATAGGAATCTTAACTCTTCCATCATTTCCTTTTAGAAATGGCGTAACATCATATCCAACTGTTTTAGATAGACCTGCACATACTTTGGATGTGATTTGTGTGACTTCTCCTTTTTCCCATCTCATGACAGTAGATCGAGCAACACCCAACTTTAATGCTATTTGTGAAGTTGATAATCCTGATCTTTTTTTATAATCCAATATAATATCTTGTAATGTCATGAAAATATTTTAGCGTTTTGATGCACAAAATTCAATATTGGATAAAAAACTGTTGCATTTGGTATTGTGATGAACAAATTATTCCATATAATGAAGGTGAGGAGTGATTGTATGGAATACTATAAAAGATATGTTGATGTCATTGTGAAACAAACAAAAGATGGAAATGTTCTTCCATTATATGTGTGTTGGGATAATGGAAAAAAATACCAAATAGATAAAATTATAAGTAAAGAAAGAAGGGCAGCACAAGTTGGAGGTTGTGGAATTCGATTCATTTGTTTTATTTGTGGACAGAGAAGAAACTTATACTTAGAAAAAAATAGATGGTTTATTGAAAGTATTCATCCTTAACATCAATTTTACAATTGTTTTAACTTTTGTTTTCTTGTATCCTAGATGTATTAGAAATGAGGAAATAACATGCCAATTACAGTTTTTGGAGCAGTTTTTGTTGATATTAAAGGATACCCAAATAAGAAATATATTCCTGGTGGAAGAAATGCAGGAAAAGTATTACAAGTTCATGGTGGTGTTAGTAGAAATGTTGCGGAAGATATCGCAAATATCGAATTGAGACCTACATTTGTTAGTGTTGTTGATCATTCTGGTACTTCATTAGATGTGATTGCGAAATTAGATCGACATAAAGTGAATACAAAATATATTCGTAAAGTTGAAGGTGGTCTAGGAACTTGGCTTGCAATATTTGATAATACAGGTGATGTTGTTGCCTCTATTTCACAACGTCCTGATTTATCTGAAATCAATCATATATTAGATGATTATGGAGATGAAATCTTTAAGAATTCAGACAGTATCGTTGTAGAAATTGATATGGATTCTGATTTATTGAATCGTATTTTTGATCTTGCGGATAAATATGGTATTAAAGTATATGCGGTTGTAAGTAATATGTCGATTGCGATGGAAAGAAGAGATTTGATGAAACGTACAGGTTGCGTTGTATGTAATGATCAAGAAGCTTCTACTTTATTCTCTGAAGATTATTCAAATTATGAACCTGATCAACTCGCTCAAGTGATTTCTAAACAAGTAAAACTTGCCCAATATCCTAACTTTGTTGTGACATTAGGAGATAGAGGTGCTGTGTACGTGGATGATAAAGGAGAATATGGTTATATTCCTCCACAAAAAACACAAGTTGTAGATACGACTGGTGCAGGGGATGCATTCTTCTCTGGGGTTGCGTTAGGTTTGACTTATGGAAAGTCATTAAAACAATCCTGTGAAATTGGAACAAGATTAGCTTCTTC